>JACAFF010000040.1 GCA_013388455.1 Nitrospirota bacterium | reverse complement strand
TGCTGATTATATGATCTTTTATAATACTCAGAGACCACATAAGTCTTTGGGATTAAAAAGCCCTGTAGAGTATTTGATTGAAAATGGAGAAATGTCGCAAAAGTCTTTAACTTATACAAGAAGTTGCAAAAATACTTGATTCAGTGGATAATTTGAAGCACAAGGCAATTCTAATACTTGTTTATTCTGCTTTAAAGACCTTGAGTGAAATATTGGAGAGAATATAAGCCGGTGAAATGGTTGTTCCCTGAGCCAAATAGCGAAAGAAATATTACCATAAGGACTGCTCAAAGTGTATTTGAGATGTCTTGTAATCGGGCAGGGATAAGGAAAGATGTAACCATCCATAGTCTCAAGCATTCATTCGCAACACATCTTTTAGAGAATGGAATAGACCTAAGATATATTCAAGAACTATTAGGTCACAAGAGTTCAAAAACCACTGAAATATATACACATATAAGTACAAGAGACTTCGCAAGGATTAAAAATCCGTTGGATCAAATAATTAAAAGAAAGGAGTACATAGGGAGGGATATCAGGGATATCCGACATAGTCGTCTATACTTCCAAAATTGAAGAAAAGGCGACATTGTCGTCTGTGAAGGAGATAAGCGAAATTCAAATGATAAAAGAGGTTTTTGAAAAATGCCTGATAAAGATGTAAAGACAATCCGAAACCTCATATATTACCAATATGCAAAAATTATCGCTAGGAGAGCCTTTTCTACATCTGACGGAAAGGAAGCAAAGAAACAACGATATTATGGTTTTATAAAAAAGACGTTCCTTGAATTGAAAAATGGCACTAAATCATGGTCAGAAATTACTCATGAAGACTGGCAGTTGGTTGATTCTGAAAAGAAGTGTATATACTGTGGGGCTGAAAGTGATATTCAGAAAGAACATATTGTTCCAAGGTCTTTGCAAATTAAACTTGAATGTAGAACATGCGACAAAATCCAAGGTATTCATAACCAAGTGTGGGCATGTAGACAGTGTAATTCTTCAAAAGGTACGAAGGGGCTCTATGAATTCTTCAAGGAAAAGTATCCAAATGAAAGAAAATTTTATGATCTCATTCCACCATTATTGGAGAAGAAATATTTGAAAACAATTTACAATTGTCATGTATGTGCCCAAACTCTGACTAAGGGAGATATAGATGGCGACGGAGAAATATCCGTATTGGATATTGACTTTATACTTCATTGAACTTCGCCTAACACAGCATAAAAGGTTCGTGCCTTACGGCACTCACCCAAAATAATACAAGAAAGGAGGCAAGAAGCATGGATATGAGAAAATTGGCTTTATGTATATGTGTGGCGATGGTTTTTGCCTTAGTCGGTTGTTCTAAACAATCAAAACAAGTAAGTGAGCTAAAAAGGTTTCCCATTGAAAACCTTGAGGGACTCATCACGCAGTCTGGGGTACAGATTGATAAGGAAATTTCAAGTGACGGCAATGGCTCATTGAAAATTACAGCGAGTGAACCCATAGTGGTACGGTTATTTGAGACAGACGATATAGACATTGAGGATGCGCGTCTAATTTACCAAGCTAAGGTTCGCACAAAAGATGTAGAAGGTCAAGTATATTTGAGATGTGGTGCCATTTTTCTGGCAAAGGCGAGTTTTTCTCCCGAGGATTACAGACACCCCTAACTGGCACCACGGATTGGACAACAGAGGAAACACTGTTCTTTCTGAAAAAAGGAGAGAATCCAGACAATGTGAAACTTAATCTGGTTATCAATGGTAGAGGGACTGCATGGATTGATGATATTCGGATTTTGAAAGGACCGCTTATATAGGGAAGGAACCGACTTCATATAACAGCGGATAAAAGGGAAATCAAAGATTTCCCTCAATTGCCTTCGGCAACTTCTTTTATCCGCAACCGATAAGCGGTCATCGGCTTCGCAAGAAATGCCCTTCGTGCATTTCCGCCAACCGCAGCCCCCCTTTTAGGTCATGATATACCATCGCCGCTATTCATAGCGGCGAAATAAAATATTAAGGGTAATATCAAAAGTTTCATGGGAAAAAGTACGGGATATGAAAACAAACTAAGAGGGAGGTTACAATATTATCCCCTAACAAAAGATATCTTTACAGTATCCCCCTTTGGCGGGGAACAAAGGATCTTTATAGTATTCCCCGCTGGCGAGGGACAAGAAGGGAGGCAAGCAAAAAATAAACAATGCATTGATAATTAAGTGTTTTAAGTCTTTTTGAGAAAAAACTTTTGACAATACTATATTAAGATTGAGGAGGTAAAAATGAAATTGACTAATATTGTTATTCAAATGATACGTAAGGTTTTTAGTTTTACTATGTGCTTATTCATATTAGGATACCTTCTGGTTGCAGTTATAACATTATATGCCCAGCCACAACGGGTTGCTAGAATGGATAAAAATGGCGATGACAAAATATCCAAACATGAATTCGAAGGACTGAATAAAATGTTTACTGCTATGAATACTGACGGAGATAGATATGTGAGCAAAGAAGAGAGTCAAAACTTTCGAAAAACGCGCAAATCTAAGAATATAAATATTGAAAATAATGAGAAACAAACTTACCCTGATTTGATTATTAAGAAATATGATAAGAAACGAGCATGGCCTGGCAATATAGTATTTGCTGACAGTAATCGTAAATGCATAGTCGAAGCTAATCTTGAAGGTAAAGTTGTATGGCAACATTCGCTTCCGAATGCCAAGCTTTTAGGCGATGTAGAATTGTTGCCTAACGATAATGTACTCGTTCTTAGCGCCCATGACGGTATTTACGAAATCAACCGTTACCATAAGGTAGTCTGGTCATACAAGAATAAACTGGTTGATCACGATATTGACAGGCTCCAAAACGGCAATACATTGATTGCAAGCGCGAGTTCGGAAAAAGCTTCAGAATTTCCATATAAAGACCCTCAAGTATTTGAAGTGAATCCTAAGGGAGAGATAGTCTGGAAATGGTATGCAAAAACCGAGTATGCCAATAGCAAATATAAGGATATTCGAAGCAAAGACGCCAATGACTGGGTACATGTAAACTCAGTCCAGCGGCTTAATGATGGGCTTACATTGATAAGTATGCGCAACTGGAACCTCTTGATTGCTGTCGATGAAAAAGGTTTGACGAAATGGAAAACGGGTGCCACTGAACTACGGAAACAAGGTGCGAAATCGCAATCTCCAAGCTGTCCACATACGGCTGTCCTGCTTGAAAATGGCAATATCATTGTCTCTGAGCCAGTAAAGGGGCGTGTAATAGAGTGGGATCCAAAGCAAGAAAAGGTAGTATGGTCATATGCATTATTCTAATTGCATTTTTCGGGTTAACCGTAAATCCAACTATATACAGAATAATACATATTCTGTCTCACAGATGAGTAACACATGACAAATATGATATAATTTCTTTGTAACATGAATGAGGCAAGGGCGCACTTGTTCATTGATGGAAGAGTACAAGGGGTTTTTTATAGAGCCTTTACAAGAGATATTGCCAGTAGCCTTGGACTAAATGGTTGGGTAAGAAATCTCAGAGATGGCAGGGTTGAGGCACTCTTTGAGGGTGAAAAGATGCTTATTGAAAAAGCTATTCAATCCTGTTATAAAGGTCCTCCAGGGGCAAGGGTTTCGCATATTGATGTAACGTGGGAGCCATACGTTGGTGACCAGAAAGGATTTATAATACGATATTCATCATATGATTAATTATTATCCAGATCCAGATATAATATGAGTGAACCTAATGTTAGTCCACGAATGCTTTCGAGGTGCAGAGCAATCTTGCTTCAAGATACGAGATTGAATTCCCCGATTCAAGTTAGGGGCTGCAGAGGCACTCTTATTGCTGGATTTGATTTTTTTACCCTCAATGAATGCTGAAAGAGCTCAGAATCAAAAATTTAGCAATTATTGATGACTTACGACTTAGATTTGAAGCAGGATTAAATGTTCTGACAGGTGAAACTGGAGCCGGAAAGTCAATTTTAGTTGATGCTCTAAGTCTTGCTCTTGGCAGTAGAGCCCAATCAGATTTGGTCAGATCTGGTGAAAAAGAGGCGATTATCCAGGCTTACTTCGAAATAGACGGAATTCGAATGCCTGATATTGGATTGGACATTTCTGAAGGGCTTATCCTGAGACGTTACATTTCTGCGTCTGGAAAGAGTAAAGCATATATAAATGATATAATGGTTAGCATGCAGAGTCTTGCTGAAATTGGAAAAAAACTTGTGGATATTCATGGACAGCATGAACATCAGAGCCTTCTTTCTCTTGATATGCATAGAGAGTTTCTTGATGCTTTCGGCAGACTCAAAGATGACAGAGAGAGAATCAGTGCTCTTTATACAGAGGTTTCATTATTGAAGGAAGAGGTAACTGATTTAAAACAGAAGTTGAAAGATAGAGCACAAAGGATTGACCTTCTGAGATTTCAGATTCAGGAAATTGATTCTGCTTCATTGAAAATTGATGAAAAGGAGAAACTTCTGGAGGAAAAAGCTATTCTGTCGAATCTGAGTAAATTGAATGAACTGGCTGAAACTGCATATTCAATGATTTATGGAGATGATGATTCATGTATTGAGAAGCTTTCTGTAATCATATCAAAGGTAAAAGAAATCGCAGCAATAGACCAGAATGCAAATGATATTCTTAGCATGCTTGAAGAGGCAAACCCATTGATAGAGGATGCTTCTAATATGCTTAGACGTTATAAAAACAGATACGATCTTGAACCAGCAAGACTTGAGGAAGTTGAGAACAGACTTGATTTAATTAAAAAGCTTGAAAAAAAATATGGTGAAGGAATGATGAATATAATTAATTACAAAGAAAGTGCAGAAAAAGAACTTAAATCCCTTGAAATTATTGATGAAAGAGTTGAAGCATTAGAGTCTGAACTGAAAATAAAAGAGGAAATGCTTATAAATGCAGCACGTTCTCTTTCCGGTAAAAGACAAAAAACTGCTTTAATGATGAAAGATTTGATAGAGAAAGAATTTAAAGAACTCGCCTTTAGTGATGCACAATTTTTAGTTGATCTTAAAGAAGAATCTCTTGCTCCTCATGGCATTGATAGGGTAGAATTTAAATTTACTGCTAATTTAGGAGAGCCTCCTAAACCACTTGCGAAAATTGCTTCTGGTGGAGAGCTCTCAAGAGTAATGCTCGCTTTGAAGAGTATTCTCTCAGATTTTGACAGTATACCGGTATTGATTTTTGATGAAGTCGACGCAGGGATTGGCGGAAAAACAGCCCATAGTGTTGCTCGGAAACTTAAAGCACTATCGAGCAAACACCAGGTGCTGTGCACAACACATCTCCCGCAGATAGCCTCAGTTGGCGATTTTCATCTCAAGACCGAGAAAAAACAGAAGGGAGAAAAGGTTTACGTAGAAGTGAAGGAACTAAAAGATAATGAGAGGATGAAGGAAATAGCTCGTATGCTTGGTGGTACTATAACGGATGTTTCACTCAAACACGCAAAAGAACTACTTGAGAGGGCTATTCTATATGAAAGGTAAAATTATAATAGATAAAGAACTCTGTAAAGGGTGTAGCTATTGCGTAGATGTATGCCCTTCAGATGTTATAGTTATAGAGGAGACTTTCAATACGAAAGGTTTTTTTCCTGCTTCTGTTGAAAATGAAGAAAATTGCACAGGGTGTTGCATGTGTGCTCAGATGTGTCCAGAGATAGCAATAGAAGTATATAGGGAAGAGAATATATAGAGAAATGGGAAAAAAATATACAATAGGAATAGACATTGGTGGTACAAATATGAGAGCAGGTTTGATCTCAAGAGATGGATCAATCATAGAAAAAGTGAAGCTGCTGACCTCTGAAGAGATTCTTGATTCTTTGATTAAGGTAGTTGATAGTCTTATATCAGATCAGGTGGCTGGAATTGGCATTGGTGTTGCGGGTCTTATACATAAAAAAAATAATAAAGTATTAATTTCACCAAATCTTCAGGTTGCAGAAAAGTTAAATTTTGTTGATGAATTGAGAACAAAATTTGAAGTGCCAGTCATTATAGAGAATGATGCAAATGCTGCTGCATTTGGTGAAATGTGGGTTGGGGCTGGAAAAGATTTTAGAGACTTTTTTCTTTTCACCCTCGGAACAGGTATAGGCGGGGGTGCTATATATGAAAGGCGTTTAATGAAAATCTCAGCAGAGGTTGGACATATGACTATAATTACTGATGGTGAAAAATGTAACTGCGGGAATTACGGCTGTCTTGAGATGTATGCATCTGCAACAGCTATACTTTCAAAGGCGATATCTGCCCTCGAAGAGGGCAGGGAGAGTATTTTGAGGGAATATTGTAATGGTAATTTTTATAAACTTACAGCAGAGGATATTTATAAAGCAGCACTTGACGGAGACTCTCTATCCAGAGAAATTCTGAAAAATGCTGGGAAACATCTTGGGATCGGAATCGCAAATATTATTAATCTTATGAGTCCTGGTGCAATAATCCTTACAGGAGGTCTTATTGGAGCATGGGAGATTTATATTCGAGAAGCAATAAGAGAGGCATCCAGAAGAGCTTTTAAACCATTGTTTGAGGTGGTAGAAATAATTCCAGCTTCACTAATGGATGATGCAGGGATAATAGGTGCCGCTGGTCTGGCATTTCAGGTGACAGCATGAAGAGTAAGAAGAAAATTTTCAGAGAATATTTAGAAGCGATAATAACAGCACTGATTCTTGCACTCATAATACGGACATTTGTTGTTCAGGCATTTAAAATCCCTTCTGGTTCAATGATTCCAACACTGTTGATAGGTGATCATATCCTTGTAAATAAATTTATTTATGGTATAGAAATACCATTTACCGATAAGAAGATTCTTATATTCAGAAAACCACATAGAGGAGATATAATAGTTTTTAAATATCCTGAAAATCCAAAAAAGGATTTTATTAAAAGAGTTGTTGCTATCGAAGGTGACGTTATAGAAGAAAAAGATAAGGCACTTTATTTAAATGGACAACGTGTTATAGAACCCTATGCATACCATTATGATAAATATGTGAAGCCCAATGGATTTGATCCGAGAGACAATTTTGGCCCTTTAGTTGTTCCAGAAGGGAAGGTTTTTGTTATGGGTGATAACCGTGACCAGAGCTATGACAGTCGATACTGGGGGTTTGTAGATTTAAAAGATATAAGGGGTAAAGCTCTTATTATTTACTGGTCATGGGACCCAAATAATTGGCTAAGATATAACAGAATAGGGAGGTTAATAGGATGAAAGATTTAAATAATGAAAAAGGTTTTATTAAATTTATTCTGACACTTATTATACTTATATTGCTGGTTTATGCAGGTATTGTGTTCGGTAAACCATATTACAAATATTCTGCCTTGAAATCTGATGCTAAAGAGATTGCAAGAATTACTATTGGCGAGGTGGATAGAGCTAAGGAACAGGTTCTTGAAAGAGCACATGAGCTCAAGATACCTTTATCTGAAGACAAGATAACTGTTACAAAGACAGAAAAAACCGTTCGTATAAGAACTTCCTGGTCAGAGACAGTTGATTATCTCGGTTTATATCAGAAAACATTTAATTTCAAGATTGATGTAGAGGAGTAAAATGTTTACAGGTATTATTGTCGAAATGGGAGAAGTGAAATATCTAAAAAAGTTTGCTGGCAAATCAGTTTTATCACTAAAAGCAAAAGAAGTTACATTATCAGCAAAAGTGGGTGATAGTATATCTATAAATGGGGTCTGTCTAACAGTCATTAATTTGCATAATCAGGAACTTTCTTTTGACCTTTCTGAAGAAACTCTGAATAGCACAAATCTTGGAAGCCTCTCAGCAGGTGATTTAGTTAATATAGAGCCTTCACTTACTCCTGATTCTAAGATTGGTGGCCATTTTGTAACAGGCCACGTTGACACTGTTGGCACTATCAGGTCAAAAGTCAAGATTGGTGATATGCTTAAAATAGAGATCGAAGTCCCTCAACATATGATGAATTTTATTGTGGAAAAGGGGTCAGTAGCGGTTGATGGAATAAGTCTTACTGTAGTAGATGTTTTTAAGAATAGTTTTACTCTGATAATCATTCCTCATACTGCAAAACTTACAACTCTGGGATTCAAGGCTCCTGGTGATACTGTAAATATTGAAGCGGATATTCTGGGGAAATATGTGGCAAAATTTCTAAACAGACAGGTGGATAGAGAATTGATTTTTATGAATACCCTTAAAGAGGGTGGTTTTATCTGATTTTTTAAAAGGAGTTTGAGGATTTCAAGATGGAAAGGTATAGATTTAATACAATAGATGAAGCTATTGAAGATATAGAAAAGGGGAAAATGGTTATTCTGGTTGATGATGAGGATCGTGAAAATGAAGGTGATCTTTGTATGGCAGCAGAGAAAGTTACACCAGAAGCAATCAATTTCATGGCAAAATACGGCAGAGGTCTTATTTGTCTCTCCTTGACCCCTGAACGTGTAGAGGAATTAAAACTTCCACTTATGACAGATGACAACACTTCTCCTTTCGGAACCGCCTTTACAGTATCGATAGAAGCGAAAAGAGGTGTAACAACTGGGATTTCAGCCGCTGATAGGGCAAAAACAATATTGACTGCTATAGACCCCAGAACAAAACCCGATGATCTTGCAAGACCCGGACATATCTTTCCTTTAAAAGCGCGCCCAGGAGGTGTATTGCAGAGAGCAGGACAAACAGAGGGGTCTGTTGATTTAGCAAAAATGGCTCGATTAACCCCTGCAGGGGTTATCTGTGAGATTATGAATGACGATGGCACAATGGCACGAGTTCCCGAACTGATGGAATTTGCAAAGAAACATAATCTAAAAATAGTTACTGTTAAGGATATCATCAAATACAGGATGAGAACAGAATTATTTGTTAAGAGGCTTGTGTCTGTAAAACTACCAACAAAATACGGTGGAGAATTCAATGTTATAGCTTATACAAATGATATTGATAACGCTATACATCTCGCACTGGTGAAAGGGGAAATAAAGCCAGAAGATGAAGTTCTTGTGAGGGTACACTCACAATGTCTAACCGGAGATGTTTTTTCATCAGAGCGATGTGACTGTGGAGAACAACTGAGAAAAGCTATGGAAATGATTAAGAAAGAAGGTAAAGGGGTTATTCTCTATATGAAGCAGGAAGGTAGAGGCATCGGTATTATTAATAAGTTGAAGGCATATGATTTACAGGATAAAGGACTTGATACAGTGGAAGCTAACATAAAACTCGGCTTCAAACCGGATCTCAGGGATTATGGAATAGGTGCTCAGATACTTGTGGATATTGGTGTAAGGAAGATGAGATTGATGACGAATAATCCGAAGAAGATTGTAGGATTAGAAGGATATGGTTTGAAGGTAGTTGAAAGAGTGCCAATAGAGACAAAACCCAATGAAAGAAACATAGTTTATCTCAAAACGAAAAAGAAGAAATTAGGGCATATGCTGGATAGTGTTTAGCTTTTATAAAGAAAAAATCGTTCTATATAATAGGAGGATTTATGAAGATTCTTGAAGGAGAGCTTCAGGCAAAGGGATTGAAGTTCGGGATAGTGGTCAGCAGATTCAATGAGTTTATAACGAGCAAGCTTTTTGATGGTGCAAAGGATGCACTTATAAGACATGGAGCAAAAGAAGATGATATTGATGTCATAAAGGTTCCGGGTTCTTTTGAAATTCCAATGATAGCTAAGAAAATGGCTTTGAAAGGCGTATACAACGCTATAATATGTCTTGGAACAATTATCAGAGGTGCTACCCCCCATTTTGAATATATCGCCGCAGAAGTTTCAAAAGGGATTGCATCAGCATCTATCGAGACAGGAGTGCCAATAGCTTTCGGAATTATAACATCTGATACCATTGAGCAGGCTGTTGAAAGAGCAGGCACAAAGAGCGGGAATAAAGGATGGGACGCAGCAATAACAGCCATTGAAATGGCACAACTGCTGAAAAAGTTATGAGTTATGAGATACAAGTTACGAGTAAATTTAAATATATAAAAAGATTAAACTATTCACTACCCACTATCCACTATTTTATGTTTTATGAAAAGACGTAAGTCTCGTGAATACGCTCTTCAAATGCTGTTTCAGTTGGATTTTACAGAAAAAAAGATAAACGGCAAAGACTTCGAAGATTTCTGGTCAGATAAGAAAGAGGACATGGATATCAGGCAATTCACTGAAGAGCTTGTGAAGGGGACATTGATGCATCTTGATGAAATAAATAGAAAGATAGAAAGTGCAACTGAAAACTGGATTTTAGAGAGAATGGCTGTGGTTGATAGAGCCATATTGAGATTTGCAGCCTTTGAAATACTTTACAGAAAAGATATCCCGTCTGCTGTTACAATTAATGAAGCTCTGGAGATTGCAAAGAAATTTTCATCATCAGAAGCTGCACCCTTTTTGAATGGTATCCTTGATCGCCTTGCAAAAGATGTTGGAAAAGTTTGAAAATATATTCTTTTATTGAAGATTCGAAGATCGAAATAATTCGTGTTGAGTATAATATTGAGGCCGTGCAAAATAAATTACTCATAGAGTGACTATCAATAGGAAGGTAAAGATGTGCAAGAATACAGAAATCAGGCAGCAGATGGCAGAATTTAGAAGTAAAAGTAAAAGGGCAATGGTCAGAAATCTTTCAGGGCTCTTTTTTTTAATAGTACTTTTTACTATTCACTTTTCATTTTTAACTGTTTATGCAACTGATAATCCATTCTTAAAGATGAGGGATGAAGCGGTTTCCTATTTTAAACCCCTGACAGGAACATTAATGGTTGTCGAAGGCAAAGAGGCTATCATTGATCTTGGTCGAAAGGATTCTGTAAAGGCCGGAATGAGATTCAGTATTTTTAGAGAAGAAGCTCCATTTAAACACCCTGTTACAAAAGAACCATTGGGCTTTATGGAGTCCTTTATCGGAAAGTTGGAGGTCAAAGAAGTATATGAGGATAAATCATCATGTGAGATTATTAATGGTGATGTAAAAGTAGGAGACAGGGTTCGCATATCTGCGATGCAGGTTGATATGCTTTTTTATCAGTCCCCTGATATAGATTGGTATATAGCTGATATCTATTATAAAACATTAAAAGACACTAATAGATTTCGTTTGATAGATACGGATATTGAGACATATGAGATTGAAAAGATTATTAAAAAGGCAAAGGAACTCGGTGCCGATGTTGTTCTTTTTTTATCCATGAAAGAATTTGATAATGAAGCGATTCTTCAGCAGAAGCTTTTCTGGACATCTGATAGTGTTCAATTTTCTGAAATTAGTTCACCAATAGGCAGTGAATTTTTAGGTGAACTCAGTATTGGTGATAAATACTTTAAACTTAGTGAAGAAAAATCAAAGATTGATATTGATATGCCGATTGATGCATTTATGATAGCAGAAGGAGATATAGACGGAAATGGACAAAAAGAGCTTGTCGTTAGCACCGATAGAGATATTCTAATATTTACGCTGAGAGTCGATCTTCAACCTGCTTTAGACGGAATGACTATAAAAGGTAGTTCCTCTGATAATATTATATGGCTCGACACCCTTGATCTAAATAGAAATGGTAAAGACGAGATAATTATCACAAAGATGCAGAGTAACAGCCTTGACACAAAAAGTATAGATGCGAGCATGTCTGAAGATGCTCGAGGAAAAGGTAGTATAGTGTCTTTTATATACGAATTACGAGAGAATGAATTTGTTTTACTTTACAAGAATGAAAATACATTCTTTAGAAAGGTCGGAAATGAACTTGTTGCTCAGAAATATTCATTAGCTGAGGGGTATGAAGGGAATGTTTTCAGGATAATCTATGAGGATGATTATAAAAAGGGCGATAATTTAAAGCTACCTGAGGGTGTTAATATTTATGATTTCTTATATATTAATGATCTGCGAGCTGGAAAACTATTGTTCTCATACGATGAAAAGGGATTTCTGAATCTTTATAATACAGATAATGTGAAACTATGGAGAAGTAAAACTAATACAGGCGGTTTCCTCAAGACATTTAATAAATCATCCCCAACAATTATGGTTGATAGGGGTGAATGGTCAGTAAAAGACAGACTTTTTTTAAAAAATAATAAAATTCTTTTTATCAAAAGAATTCCGTTATTAGAAATGGTCAAAGGGATAGGTTACAGGGGTTCGCAGATAAGAACTTTGAGTTGGAATGGACTTTTAATGGAAGAAGGTGTTTTAATAAAAAATATAAATGGAAATATTCACGACTTTATAATTGATGGTAACAAAGTTATTGTCCTGAATAGCCCGATGTTGGGGCTTAGACCGACAAAGATACTAAAGGGGGAAAATCCATTCGGGAAGGTTTTAACTATTTATTCGATGAAGGGGATTTAAATAGATGCTATTACATGGTCGGATACCAAAACATGTTGGAATTATAATGGATGGCAATGGAAGATGGGCAGAGCAGCGTGGGCTTCCAAGAATTGAGGGCCATAGGCGTGGGGTAGAAAGAACGAAAGAGGTAATAGAGATTGCTGAAGAAATCGGAATCAAAATATTGACGCTTTATGCTTTTTCTATAGAGAACTGGCAAAGGCCTTCGACTGAAGTAGCAACATTAATGAGGTTGCTTGAATCTTATTTAAAAAGAGAACTTGATTTATTAATAAGTAAGGGTATTGTTTTTAAAACTATTGGTGATACAAAGAGATTACCAGGACATATACAGAAAATAATAGAGCATGCTGAACAACAAACTGCTTCAAATAAAGGTATGATACTTGTTACTGCTCTCAGTTATAGTGGCAGGGATGAGATTGTCAGGGCAGTAAAGAAAATATTCTCTGACGGAATAAAACCTGAAAACCTTACAGAAGAGATTTTAAATTCTCATCTCGACACCGCTGGTCTTTCTGCTCCAGACTTTATTATAAGGACAAGCGGTGAAATGCGTCTCAGTAATTTTTTAATCTGGCAGGCTGCATATTCAGAACTTTATTTTACTGATACGCTATGGCCTGATTTCACAAAAGATGAATTCCTGATTGCAATGCAGGATTATCAGAGAAGAGAAAGAAGATTCGGTAGTATCATAGTGAGGGCAGATGCATTATAAGAGATTAGTTGTTGCCCTCATTTTACTTCCTTTTATTTATCTTTATATCATGTATCTTCCAATTGAATATTATGTGCTTCTTTTGCTGATTGTATCTTTTCTAGCATTGTCAGAATTTTATTCTATGTTTCGTGTAAAAGGAATTTTAAAAAAAGCATGTCTCGTATCCGGCATATCAATACTTGTAGTTTCGTATTTTTCAGAAGATTTTATCCCCGACATAATAATATTATCTGTAATTGTGCTTATCACGATACGGCTTTTTGTTAAGAGAGACCCATTTTCCTCTGTATCAGATATTTCTCCTCCTCTTATTGGTTTACTGTATATCCCTGGATTATTTATTTTCCAGACATACATACGTAAGATTGGTCCAGAGTGGATTATCTTTCTATATGCAACTGTTTGGGCATCAGATTCAATGGCATATTATATTGGTAGGGGAATTGGAAAGAAAAAACTTTATATTGAAGTCAGTCCGAATAAGACTGTTGCAGGCTCTGTAGGCTCAGTAATTGGCGGGATAGCAGGAGCTATTCTCCTTAAGACTACTTTAGTGAAAACCTTAACTCTTTCGACTGCAATAGTTGTTGGGATAGTTATTGGAATAATTTCTGTTATAGGTGATCTTGTAGAATCAATGTTCAAACGTAATGCAGGTGTAAAAGACTCCGGTGTTCTCATACCCGGACATGGTGGAGTACTTGATAAAATTGACGGTGCACTATTTAGTGGCCCTGTTCTTTACTGGATGTTGACTATAATGGGTATTACAAGGCATCAAATATGAAACGTTTAACCATTCTTGGATCAACAGGTTCAATCGGCAGAAATGCACTTGAAATTGTTTCACGTAATAGAGACAGATTCAGGGTTGTGGTTTTAACAGCCTGGAATAATATAGATCTTCTTGAAAAGCAGATAAAGTCTTTTGCTCCTGAATTAGTGGCTGTTTCAAATGAAGAGTCTGCCAGAAAATTGCAGAAGAGATTTGGCAGGAAGTTATCATTCGATATACTATCAGGAGCAAATGGCATAGAAAAGGCTGCTGCCCATGAGAATTCTGATTTTGTTCTGTCCGCAATTGTAGGTGCAGCTGGGCTTATGCCCACACTGGCAGCTATACGTTCAGGAAAAACGATCGGCCTTGCTAATAAAGAGACACTTGTAGTAGCCGGTGAAATTGTGACTGAAGAATCAAAAAAGTATAAAGCAAAAATACTTCCTGTTGATAGTGAGCATAGTGCAATTTTTCAGTGTATGGAAGGTCATAAAAAAACAGAGATAAAAAGAATTATTCTGACAGCATCTGGAGGCCCTTTTGCCGGTATGGTTTCAAGTGAAATGAATAAGATTACACCTGAGGAAGCACTCAAACACCCGAGATGGAAAATGGGTAAAAAAATAACTATAGATTCTGCAACACTCATGAACAAAGGTTTTGAGGTTATTGAAGCTCATTATCTCTTTGGCCTGCCCCCATCTTCTATCGATGTAGTTGTGCATCCGCAGAGCATAGTGCATTCGCTCGTCGAATTTTATGATGGAAGTTCAATAGCTCAGCTTTCATATCCTGATATGAGGGGCCCTATTTCATATGCACTAACCTATCCAGACAGAATTTCCGGTATCCTGCCAGGGCTTGAGCTCTCTAAGATAGGAAAACTTGAATTTACAAAACCAGACACAAAATGCTTTCCGTGTCTTTCATATGCATATTTGGCTTTGAAGGCTGGAGGCACAATGCCTGCTGTTCTTAATGCTGCTAATGAGGTTGCTGTTAATTCATTCCTCAATCGTGAAATAAGATTTAAAGATATACCCTTTGTAATAAAAAAGACTATGAGCAAGCATGTTGTCACGGCTGCGAATGAACTTTCTCGGGTATTAGAAGCTGACAGATGGGCAAGAGATAAAGCAAAGGAAGTTGTAAATAGAATAAAAACTTAGGAAATAAGAATATGACCTTTTTATCAGCAATAATTCTTCTTGGTATAATCATTTTTATTCATGAATTAGGACATTTCCTGTTTGCAAAATTAATGCGAGTAAAAGTTCTGAAGTTCTCTCTTGGATTTGGCCCAAAGGTTATAGGAAAAAAAATTGGCGATACAGATTATCTGATTTCTGCAATACCACTTGGTGGATATGTCAAAATGTCAGGAGAAACACCGGGTGAAGAACTTGCAGAAGATGAAAAACCTTTTGCTTACAATAATCAGCCTGTTTGGAAGCGTTTTGTTATCGTTTTTTCAGGGCCTTTATTTAATATTCTATTTGCTGTTTTGATCTTTTTCTTTATTTTTTTAAAAGGAGTTCCGACATTAATTCCAGAGGTAGGGGAAGTTTTATCAGATACACCAGCTGAAAAGGCAGGACTTATAAAGGGTGACAGAATAACGGAAATTGAAGGAATTGTTATACAGAGATGGGATGAAATGACAGATGTTATCCATAAAAGTCCTGGGAAAAAGCTTAAATTTGCGGTCAACAGGGATACAAGAGTTTTTTATATAGAAATAACCCCGGAAAAAAAGAAAGTAAAAGACATTTTCGGAGAAGAAAAAGAGATTGGGTTAGTTGGTATCAAACCATCAGGTAATACATTTATCAAAAAGGACACATTTATCAGTGCAATACATGAAAGCATTGTAAGGACAGTGGAGATATCAGTGTTAACAGTTGTATCAATAATCAAACTGATTCAAAGAGTAATTCCTATGGATACTATTGGGGGCCCAATTCTTATTGTCCAGATGGCAGGAGAGCAGGCTTCAAAAGGGTTCATGAATTTTTTCCTTTTTATGGCAATTATAAATATTAATCTTGGCATATTGAATCTTCTGCCGATTCCTATATTAGATGGAGGTCATATACTTTTTCTCGGGATTGAGGCAATAAGAGGTAAACCCATTAATGAGAAGATTATTTCAATCAGCCAGAAAATCGGCCTTGCATTTTTACTAACCCTTATGGCTTTTGTAATTTATAATGATATTATGAGGTTAATTACTGGGAAACCTTTTCCTTGATATAATTTCCTATGTTCAAAACACAGGTATCATCAGGTGGGGTCCTTTTCAGGAGACATAACAAAAATTTAGAGGTTGCTATGGTTTCAGTTAAAGGAGGAAAGATTTGGTGTCTTCCAAAAGGAATCATAAACAGCGATGAGACCCCTGAAATAACAGCAGTCAGAGAAGTTGAAGAAGAGACAGGATTGAAGGGGAAAATTGTGGGGGAATTAGGTAAGATCAGTTACTGGTTTTTTATAAAAGAAGAAAATGTTAAATGTAAAAAAACAGTATATTTTTTCCTGATGGAATATCAAGGAGGGGATATATCAAAACATGACTTTGAGGTGGATAGCGTGTCATGGTTTTCTGTTGATGAAGCTATAAAAAAGGCTGGTTATAAGAGCGAGAGAGAAATATTGGAGAAAGCAAAAAAGAAATTGCTATGGGGAAAATAGTCACATGGGATGAACTGAGTGAATCTGTTGAGAGATTAAAAACGCAAGGGAAAAAAATTGTTTTCACTAACGGGTGTTTTGATATCATCCATGTTGGACATATCCGATACCTAAAAGAAGCAAAGAGACTCGGCGATATACTTATAGTAGGTCTGAATTCAGACAGTTCTATTTCTTATATTAAACCAGGCAGACCTGTTAATCGCCAAAACGATAGGGCAGAAGTTTTGGCCTCTCTTGATATGATAGATTACGTGACTGTTTTTGATGAATCTACTCCATATGAATTAATTAAATTAATCAAGCCTGATGTCCTTGTAAAAGGTGGGGACTGGAAGGAAGAAGAAATCATAGGATCTGACATTGCAAAAGAAACTTACAGCCTTCCTTACACTAAAGGATTCTCAACGACAGAACTTATAAAAAGGATAAAGAAACTTTAGCTTACTGAAAACATAGCTATGAAATAATGATTATTCTTATAATTCCTCCAAACTTCCCTCAGCTTCTGAAGCCTCTTTATACGTTTCTTCTATATCACGGACTATTTCAGCATTTATTTCATAGACCTTTTCAAAAAAATCAGGTATAACTCTTATCTCTTCAGAAGGGCATGCAATTTAATCGAGTATCTTTGTCTTGTTCCTGATCATTTCGCCTGTTAAAAGATCATATAGATACCAGTTATCTTCCACAGTTATATCTTACTTCTGAAATCATCAAAATTGTCAAACCAGTATCTTTTTTGTAATCATCCAAAACTTCAACTATACCTCGTTTTGGCTTAAGCAATAGTTTTGTGTATATAGTAAATCCGTTATTTGTTTTTTCAAACTTTTCATCAATTTCTTTCTCTTTAGTAAATTTTTGTGGATAGTTTTTACCTTCTCAATTGCTTCCAGAATCCTTCGTATTTTTCACCATCGCTAAAGCTAACCTTTTTGAAATGCACGATTTCATTTTCTAACTTCTTAAACTTCTCAAACTCCTTGCTTTTAACCCCAAGGTAATCAAAAATCCGGTTAAGAATTAACTCCGGCTCAAAGAGTGAGTTTCTTTCGCTTTAGTCAAAACCTTCACTTCGCAATCATATTTAACCAAAGCGACTTTATCGCCCAAAAATTCATAAAATTTTGAAGTTATATCAAAATCATCGCGGCTAATAGGATATTTTTGGGGGTCTTTTTCTTCGGCAAAAATCCTTTCAGAAATATGATTTTTGAATTGGTCCAAATAATCAGCGTCTTGCCCGAGCCAGTCGCCATCCAGAAACTTATCCTATTGATAAAATGGGCAAAAGAGATTTTATTATCTACTACATAGAGCATTTTAAGTGCGTTCTTCTGAAAATCAAAGGGTAAATACGCCGTCCTGCCTTCGGCAGTCCACCCCTTTATTAAAGGGGAATAAAATAAATCTCCGTCTTCATATTTACAATTCGCCAGCGTTTCTTCGTATTGCTCAAGTTCGTAATACTTGAAAAACCACTGCCTTGATAATTCCCCTCTTGTAGAGGGGTGCCTGAAAGGCGGGGTGTTCCTTCCCAGAAATACTGATAACTCCAGAGCTTAAACTGCTCCTGTAAGAATGCTTTTGCGTTTTTATTAAGGTAGAAAGCTTTACATCACTATTGTCTATGATTTTTCTGGGGATCACCGTATTCACCGTATTAATTCACATTCTGGTATTGCCGTGAGAAATAAGTCACTAAAACTTCGGCTTGAGTCCAGCCTACTTACATAACTCGTTAGCTGTTATTCTGTCAATTGTGGTATGTCTTTTTATCGGGATTGTCTTGTCGTTGTTTGTATATATTGAATGACTGCTGACTTCACGCAATAGATAGAAGCCATTTTCTTTTTTTGCTGTTTGTAAGCTGCGATCATTTTTAAAAAAACTCTCTTATCCATATGCTTTTCCAGTGTGCCTCCAAGCCTTCTGCTTCAGCTATTGTCTTGACTGTTTCTGATAGATTTTTAAATGCCTTTTTTGAAAACCTGAGTAGACTTGTTCGTTTTATAAAATCGTATACTCCAAGTGGTGAGAAAAATCGTGATGAACCACCAGTAGGAAGGGTGTGATTAGGGCCTGCAGAATAATCCCCTAATGCCTCAGGAGTCCAATTGCCGAGGAATATCGCTCCAGCATTTCTTACCATGGGAAGAACTCTCTCAGGTTTTGCTGTCATTATTTCAAGATGTTCGGGAGCGATAGAATTAGATAGATTTAAAGCTTCATTTATGTTTTTTGTAATTATAATAGCTCCATACATCTCAAGAGACTTTTTTGCAATATCTTTTCTTTTTAAGGCATTCAATTGTGATATAATTTCTGCATTAACAGCGTCTGCAAGTTTTTCAGAATAAGTTATTAGAATGGATGATGCATGTTCATCATGTTCTGCCTGACTGAGAAGGTCAGCTGCAATAAATGCCGGGTTTGCAGATTTATCAGCGATTATAAGAATTTCACTTGGTCCTGCAATCATATCGATATCAACTTCGCCGAAGACCAATTTCTTTGCTGTTGCAACATAAATATTTCCCGGACCTACAATCTTGTCAACTTTTCTGATCGTTTTTGTCCCGTAAGCCATAGCGCCTATTGCCTGTGCCCCGCCTATTCTGTAAACTTCTTTTATACCGAGTAATTTTATAGCAGCCATAACATGAGGATTTATCTCTCCTCCAGGAGCTGGAACACAGATGGCTATTTCCTTCACTCCTGCAACCTGAGCAGGTATAACATTCATCAGAACAGAAGATGGATAAGATGCTCTGCCACCTGGTATATATATCCCCACTCTCTCTATTGGTCTGATTATTTGCCCGAGTATGGTTTTCCCTTCAGAAAACGACCACGATTTTTCCATCTGTTTTTCATGAAATGCACGTATCCTTTTTGCAGATAGTTTAAGAGCATTTACTACACGTGTATCTGCTTCAAAGGCAGATTTCGATATTTCATTAAAAGAAAGTTTTATTGTTTTGATATGCGGTGAATCGAAAGCTTTTGTGTATTTTAAAACAGCGTTATCCCCATTTATCTTTACATCATCGAGTATAGTTTTTACTTTTTGCTCGATTTCCTTATTCACACCAGATGCACGTTCGCTGAGAATCCTAAGGAAAGCTTTAAGCTCTTTTGCTTTTTTTATTTTTCTCATAGATAAGAATTATATCACAGCCAAAAAGTATAATTATTACTGGATTTAGGTTTTTACTATCATAAAGAGAAATCTTTTTTTAGTATAGAATCTTCTATATACTTCGCAATTAAATCTTTTTCATTCTTATATATTTGATTTTTAGATAATAGTCTTTCAACATAACTCATAGCCTTTTTATATCCAAGTTTTCTGGCTTTATCAATATATGACCAATCACATTTTTCAGTAAAGATGTTGAAAGCATCGATAATTTCGGGGAAAAGAACTTTACGCATGCCAGTTAGAAAAACGATGTAGAAACCAAGTGAGCCCTCTTTCTGGTTCGCAATAATGTATTTAAGCATACCATTGTCAGAAGTATCAGATAACATGTCTTTAAGTGAACGAACGAATATTTCTGCTTTTGTATGTGGGAAATAGGTGAGAAATTCTTTCCATTCACTTCCGATTATTTCTTCTTCAAATGCTTCTCCGATTTCATGATGAATAAAAGTTTCTGCTTCAGAAGTAGCTATTTGAGAAATCTGTCTTTCTGTATCCGCTGAAGGTAAATCCTCAGATGAAATTCCATATCTTGAGAAAGCGTAAGTTAGAGCACTTTTTGTATTTTTGCACCTTAATTCTTCAAAACGTTGCCAGAGAAGTTGTTTTAATGGATCTATCCGTACAAAAATAGTTTTATCCTGTAACATAGCCGGGTAATTAGAAAGATCTCTTGCATATTCATGTCCTGTTATATAACATTCATATCCCCCAATCTTTTCTTGAGACATAATTTCTGCAAGAAAAAAGGATGGCTTTAGATTTATACCTAACCCTGCTCCGTAAAGTAACCCTTCGTTCTTTAATTCTGTATTAATATTTTCGATGTCAAAAGGCTTATAGGTATTATTTTTTATAGTTATATCTCCATATTCTTCATTCTCAAGCTGTTTCCAGAGAATTTCTCTGTTAAAGATCCATTCCCCAACCTCTTTTTGAGGAAGTTTTTCCCAGAGACCTACCTCATGCTCAGAGCGATATAATTCTCTTAGCCTGAGCAGTAGTCCGCATATTGAATAAAAACCCCAGTGTTTAGCATCTGAAATATTGCAATTTCTTTTTATCTGTTCTTTGAGCCTGTTAATATCAATCATGTTTATCCCTAATAGTTATTTTATCAGAATAAGTATGATATATTCTTAGTCATGAGAAAAATAAAGCTTCTTATCGAATATGATGGCACATCATATCAGGGATGGCAGATTCAAAAAAAGGGGGAGACGATACAGGGCATTATTGAGAACAGAGTATTAATGATTACAGGTGAATCATCAAGAGTTATCGGAGCGAGTAGAACAGATGCTGGGGTGCATGCACTCGGGCAGATCGCAGTGTTCAGGACAAGGTCTGAGCTTAAACCAGAGATAATAAAGAAAGCCTTGAATGCAGTTCTCCCTCATGATATAAGGATTCTCGATGCATCAATTGTTGAAGATTCGTTTCATCCACGAAAAAATGCAGTTAAGAAAAGTTATTTTTTTATTATTTCAAACCAGAGAGAATCTTCGGCTTTCCTTTATAAATATGTATGGATGGTTCAGCAATCTCTTGATTTAAAAAAGATGGAGATAGCTGCTCAAGAAATTGTTGGAAAACACGATTTTTCATCTTTTATGGGGACTGGTAGCAGCATAAAAAATCCTATAAGAGAAATATTCTCTTTAGGCATATATAAACTTGAGAAAATTGATTTCCTGACCATGTCTTTTAGAGGTAATTTTATGAAGATAAGAATTGAGGCAGATGGTTTCCTTAGACACATGGTCAGGAATATTGTAGGAACAATTGTTGAGATAGGTAAAGGTAGGATTTCAGAAAAAAGTATGAAGGAAATTCTTGCAATGGGTAACAGGAAATTTGCAGGGCCAACAGCCCCTCCAAATGGACTTTTTTTAGAAAAGATTATCTATTAACCGCCGAATATCTCCAGCCAGTTGTTAAACTGTTTCAGTTTCTCATCACCAAACTTTGCAATGGATTTTTTTATCATTACGACTGTTTTTTCTTTATATAAAATATCAGCGTTTTTGGAGAAAAATTTGTCAGCAAAGCAGATAATCTGTTCTTCAAGGGATACAGGAATCATGTCTCTTTTAGGAAGGGGTAAATATTTTTTTTCAATATCTTCAATAGAAATCCCCACGCCAACATGTCTTTCACAAACAAGGGCATGAATAGGAAATCCCTCTTTTTCAATAAGTTCTCTGCCTAAATATCCGTGACATATATATGGTTTATTGCCATGACATCCTAACTGCGGGGCATTTGTCAAAAAAATTCCGATATCGTGGATCATCGCTGCCTCATAAATAAAAGAAAAATCAGGATTCAGATGGCGAACCCTTTCAGCAACTCTTAAGGCTTTTGTTGTAACCATTTTACTGTGACAAATCAAAATATTGTATGCTTTCGAAAGTTTGTCATAGTATTTTTCGATTATTTTTACTGGCTCCATAATGGATGCATGCAAGAAAGATAATTTATAAGTAGATTTTCAGAAGTTTTTTTTGAGAACATCTTGCAGAGCTTTACTGAGTTCACTCATTGTATAGGGTTTTGAGACGATGTTTTTAAACCCGAATTCTTTATATCTGGACATAATAGGGTCGTTTGAATAACCACTGGAGACAATAGCTTTAATATGAGGATCAATTTCAAGAAGTTTCCTTATTGTTTCTTTACCTCCCATGCCTCCAGGTATAGTTAGATCAAGTAAAACAACATCAAAGGGTTTTCCTGAATCCTTTGCCTTTTTATAGAGTTCAATTGCTTCGGTGCCATCACTTACTGTTTCAACCTCATAACCTATACGGGTCAGTATGCGAGAGGTGAATTCTCTGAGTATTTCTTCATCATCCATAACAAGAATTTTTCCTTTACCAGTAGTGGGCGTTTCCATCTTTTCTTTTGTTATAAGATTAGATTTTTCTGAAGTCGGTAGATATATTGTGAAGGTTGAACCGACTCCAAGTTTTGAGCTTACATCTATGTCTCCATCATGCTTTTTAATTATATAAAAAGCTGTAGTAAGTCCTAATCCGCTTCCCTTCTGTTTAGTTGTGAAATAAGGATCAAAAATTTTTGTAATATAATCTTCTGATATGCCATGGCCTTCATCCTGTATTATTATTTTTACATATTTTCCCTCTTTCAGGGATGATATTTCTTCCTCTTTTATTGTGACATTTTGAGCATAAACTCTAATTGTTCCTCCCTGTGGCATTGATTGCATTGCATTAATTAATAGATTATTTATTACCTGACTTATCTGTCCCTCGTCAGCCTCAACAGGGAGAAGATTATCATCAATGAAAAATTCACATTTTACAGAAGAACCACTTAATACAAAAAGGGCAGTATCCTTCAAAAGCTCGGAGATGGAAATGGGCTTTTTGATCGGTTCCCCCCCTCGCGAAAAAGTGAGTAATTGTTGTGTTAAATCCTTTGCCCGCTTTGATGCTTTTTCAGCCATTGCAAGGGCTTTGGACACTTCATTATCTTCATTTAGAAGTATTTTTGCAAATGTTATATTGCCGACTATAGCTGTTAAGATATTATTAAAATCATGTGCGATCCCACCTGCTAATATACCCAGTGACTCGAGTTTCTGACTACGGAGACGTTCTTCTTCCAATTTTTTGCGTTCAGAGATATCAACATTGACCTCAGCAACCATCCATCTACCCTCCTCATCCTGAAAAGGCATTGTAATCACCTGTATTGGTCTATTACCCTCTTTTACTAAAATTTCCTCGGTAATGGTTATAGCCTTTGTTTTAAAAGCCTTGGGAATTCCACAGTTAGGGCAAACGTCTTTGCGATCCATAAAATACTCGTAACATTTCCTGCCCTTATAATCACCATATATCTTTTGCCACTCAGGATCTATATAAATAATATTGAACTCAGAATCAATGATATCGAGTCCTGTTTTAGTAGCTCCAAGGATAAATTCTATTTGTTTTTTAAGCTGGTCAATTTTCCTCTCTGCCTTTTTTCGTTCTGTAATATCAGAACTTATTTCTAATGTGCCTATAATATTTCCCGAGATATCCTTTACAGGATGTCCTCTTACAGACCAGATTTTACCGTCAGCTGTTTTTTGTTCTGCTTCCTGAGATTCTCCGGTTTGGATTATTTTGGTATGAATAGGACACTCAGAGCAGGGTTCACTTCGTTTATGCAGAATCTCATAACAATGGCGCCCTATTACTTCGTCAGTGGATAATCCAGAAGATTTGATAAAAGACCTATTTGCCCAAATAATCTTCATATCAAGGTCACGATAGCTTAATCGTTCTGACATAGAGTCTAAGATAATTTTCTTTTCTTCTTCTGATATTCTCAGTGCCTCCTCAGCTTTTTTTCTTTCTGTAATATCTTTTGAAACTTCAATCACTGTTGTTGGATTGCCATCTTTATCACGTAAAGCTACATTTGCAGTGCAATGGTAGTTACGAATATTTCCGTTTTGATCTATTACTGTGGTTTCATGTTCATGCACTTTTCCATCAGCAAAAGCTTTCAGAGTGAGGCATGGATAGGGTTCACAGGGTTTATCCCTTTTATGATATGCTGTATAACACTTTTTCCCAATTATGTCATCCCCGAAGATTTTTTTTGCAATATCATTAGCCCATATAATATTTAAATCTCTATCGAGCATGCTCATGTGATCACCAATAGACCTCAACATGGCATCGAGTTTTTCTTCTTTTTCTCTTAGGAATTTTTCTGACTGTATTCTATCTGTAATATCTTTAAAATCCTCGACAATACCAATAAGCTTTCCATCAGGGTTTCTAAAAGAAGTTGCTGTAATAATACATGGAATTAATGTGCCGTCATTACGTTCTCTGATTGATTCAAATTCAATCCGATCTTCACCATTGAGGATACGTTTCAAAGAACACATTTCTGTATTACAGATGGAACCAGGAAACATTTCATAACATTTTTTACTTATCGCTTCATTTTTATCAATTCCGGCGAGGGTAGCAAATGTGTCATTCATCCTGAGCACATTAAAGTTTCTGTCAATAATACGAATGCCATCTGCTGCTACCTGGAATACCTGATTCAGTTCCTGATAAGCTAAATTTGTTTTTTCCTCAGCTATATAACGTTCCTTAATATGTAGATTCATAGGCCGATAGAGAGAAAAATAAAGGATTAACGAACTTATTAAGGTCAGGATAGAGGCATCAATTATTACTTCAAGTGCTAATGGCAATGGTGGTATAAGATTAAAGAAAAACATGATAAAAGCTTCGACAACAAATAATAAAAATATAGCAGTTATCAACAACTGAAGCGGTGAATAAGCAAATTTCCGTGTTAAATAATCTTTCATTAATTTTCTATTATTTTAATAATATCTTTTTTTTAAATTAATATACAAGATATTAGCAATCATAGTGCCATTTAAGCATATGATATATAAATTAAATAATTTTTAACCCGATAATGCAATTGAACAATGCAGATGTTGTTAGAAAATTTATTTTTCGATACCTTATTGCACCTATAATTGATGGTTTTACGAATATTTTTATTCATTAGACGAATATTGATAATTTAATAATCATATCGAGTTAAAGAAATTTTTGAGCAACATCTGCATTATTTGGGTTAATTGAATTCTATATGTTTATAATTTCATAATAAAATTCTTGACAAAGACTTACTCAAAAGATATTATATTAATATTATTATGGCTTCGGGAACAAAGGATTTCTACGAAATACTTGGTGTAAGTAAAAATGCCTCACAGGATGAGATTAAAAAGGCATTCAGGAAACTTGCGCGTAAATATCACCCTGACCTTAATCCAGGTGATAAAGTGGCTGAACAGAAGTTCAAAGAAATAAATGAAGCTTATGGGGTTCTG
This sequence comes from Nitrospirota bacterium, assembly GCA_013388455.1. NCBI lineage: Bacteria > Pseudomonadati > Nitrospirota > Nitrospirota bacterium. The sequence goes on along the minus strand of JACAFF010000040.1, from coordinate 155,980 downwards.
AGTGACCCAAAGAAAAAGGCTGAATATGACCAGTTTGGGAGTTCGGCTTTTTCAGCAGGAGGGCCGGGGTTTGAAGGATTCAGAACATATGATTTCAGAGACACATTCGATTTTAGTGGTTTTGGTGATATATTTACGGATCTTTTTGGTGCTAAGGGTAGACCTGAAAATCAATACATGAAAGGCCCCGATATGATTATCGGCCTTGAGCTAACACTTGAAGAGGCATTTTCTGGAGTTACAAAGACTATTTCTTATAACAGAGAAGTCCCGTGTCAAACATGTAAGGGTTCTGGTGCAGAATCTTCTCAGGTTTGCGATGCTTGCAAAGGAACAGGGAGCACTAAGACCTCAAAAGGATTTTTCAGGATGTCCCAGCCATGCACAGTTTGTGGTGGCACAGGTAGAAAAATTACAAAAGTCTGTTCTTCATGTAGAGGTAGCGGGAAAGTTCTGCAAGCGGAGACAGTTAAGGTGAAGATTCCACGAGGTGCTGATACAGGATCACGGGTTAAGGTAAGGGGTATGGGAGGTGCAGGGACCGCTGGTGGACCTCCAGGGGACTTGTTGATTGAAATAACAGTGCGTCCCCATCCAATATTTAAGAGAAAAGGAGATGACATATACCTTGAATTACCTGTAACTTTTGGAGAGGCTGCTCTTGGAGCAAAGATTGAGATACCAACGCTTGATGGGACATCAGCGATGACCCTCCCGCCTGGGACCCAGGGTGGCCAGCGATTCAAACTTTCTGGGAAAGGATTCCCTTCACCAAAGACTGGCATGAGAGGAAATCAATATGTTGATATTAAGATAGCTGTTCCTAAAAATATCAGTAATAAAGAACGTGATTCCATAAAGATTATTGAGACATTATATAAAGAAGATCCAAGAAAGGCGTTGTTCCATAAATGATTGATTCAACGGATAAAAAGCAACCTTTATATATGATAAGTGTTGTATCGAGGATGCTCGGTGTACATCCTCAAACTCTCAGATTATATGAGCGAGAGGGACTTATTACTCCACACAGGACAAAGAGAACAAGACTATATTCTCAGGAAGATGTGGAAAAGATAGCAATGATACTTCGTCTCACACGAGAACTCGGAGTTAACAGGTCAGGCGTTGAGATAATACTGAGAATGAAAAGCAGGCTGGAAGCTTTTCAAAAAGAGATGGAAGAGATGATGAATTTCCTCGAGGAAGATATCAAAAGGGATTTTATTGAAAGATGGAAAAGGATTTTTTTTGAGGATTAAGGAGGATTTCTAATGGATAAATTTACTATAAAAAGTCAGGAAGCTATACAAGAAGCTCAAAAACTAGCAGAGCGTAAAGGAAATCAACAAATTGATGCAGAACACTTGCTCTGGGCACTTATGAATGATGATGAAGGTGTAGCCACGCAGATACTCACAAAACTCGGAAAAAACAATACTGCTATTCAGAAAGATGTTGAGGAGATAATTGACAGATTTCCGAAGGTTATAGGTGCAACACCTTTAGGGCAGATTTATATATCTCCAAGATTGAAGTTGGTATTCGAGAAGGCTGAGCAGAGTGCAAAGCACTTGCAAGATGAATATATAAGTGTAGAACACCTTCTAATTTCTTTAATAGATATAGATGGCCCATGTTCTGATATATTGAAAAAATATGGGGTTAGTTCTGATAAAGTGCTTTCTGTTCTAAGAGAAATAAGGGGTGCACAACGTGTTACTGATCCTAATCCGGAAGAGAAATATCAGGCACTCAAACGGTATAGCCGAGACCTTACAGAACTTGCAAGAAAAGGTAAATTAGATCCAGTCATAGGACGGGATGACGAAATACGACGAATTATACAGGTTCTTTCAAGGAGGACAAAAAACAATCCTGTATTAATAGGTGAACCAGGTGTTGGGAAGACAGCTATCGCTGAAGGACTGGCTCAGAGGATTGTTGCAGGTGATGTGCCAGAAACGCTAAAGGATAAAAAAGTTGTTGCGCTCGACATGGGGGCCATTGTTGCAGGAACAAAATTTAGAGGTGAGTTTGAGGAACGCTTGAAAGCAGTACTAAAGGATATTGAACAGTCTGAGGGAAAAGTTATAGTTTTTATTGATGAGCTTCATACACTGGTTGGAGCAGGTGCTGCAGAAGGCGCAATTGACGCATCAAATATGCTAAAACCAGCCCTTGCCCGTGGTGATCTTCGGTGTGTTGGGGCAACAACTGTTGATGAATATAGAAAACACATTGAAAAAGACCCTGCTCTCGAAAGAAGATTCCAGCCAATTCTTATTAGAGAACCGGGCGTTGAAGATACCATCTCGATTTTACGTGGATTAAAAGAGAGATACGAGGTTCATCATGGTGTAAAAATAAAAGATTCAGCTCTTGTTTCAGCAGCAATTCTTTCTAACAGGTATATAACTGACAGATTTTTGCCTGATAAAGCAATAGATCTTATTGATGAAGCTGCTTCTAAATTAAGAATGGAAATAGACAGTATGCCGGTAGAACTTGACGAGATAGAAAGGAAACTAAGACAGTTTGAAATAGAAAAACAGGCTGTAATGCGTGAAGATTCAAAAGACTCAAAGGATAAACTTGAGAAGATAAACAAGGAAATGGCTGATCTTCAGACTAGGCGAGATGAACTCAGAGCACAATGGATGAGTGAGAAAGAAATTATCGCTAAAATTCGTGATTATAAAGAACAGATTGAGAAGACAAAGATAGAATCAGAGAGAGCAGAACGTGAAGGAGACCTGACAAAGGCGTCTGAATTAAGATATGGCAAATTACTTAGTCTCAATAAGGCTCTTGAAGAGGAAAACAGGAAACTTCTGGAAGCACAGAAGAAGAGGAAGATGCTAAAAGAAGAAGTAGATGAGGAAGATGTCGCAGAAGTTGTTTCAAAATGGACAGGAATCCCTGTAAGTAGAATGCTCGAAGGTGAAGTTCAGAAGTTACTTCATATGGATGAACGTCTGAGACAAAGGGTTGTTGGTCAGGATGAGGCAATTGAGGCAGTATCCAATGCAATAAGGAGAGCCCGAGCAGGTATACAGGACCCAAATAGACCCATTGGATCCTTTATTTTTCTTGGTCCTACAGGTGTTGGCAAAACAGAACTTGCAAAGTCTCTTGCTGAATTTCTCTTTGATGACGAAAACGCATTAATAAGGATAGATATGTCTGAATATCAAGAACGGCATACAGTATCGAGGCTTATAGGTGCTCCTCCTGGATATGTAGGCTATGAGGAAGGAGGACAACTTACGGAAGCTGTGAGAAGAAAACCCTATTCTGTAATATTATTTGATGAGGTTGAAAAGGCACATCCAGAGGTATTTAATCTGCTATTGCAACTACTTGATGATGGTAGACTTACCGATAGTCATGGAAGAACAGTTGATTTCAGAAACACAGTAGTGATAATGACATCTAATATTGGAAGTGCACATATACAGGAGATGCTCGAGGAAAGGGAGAAACGTCCTGATGCATACTGGGTTATTACTAATGTTGAATTGAAAGAACGTATAAATGAAGACCTTAAGGCATTTTTTAGGCCTGAGTTCCTGAACAGAGTTGACGAAATCATTATATTCAATCCATTGACAAAAGAACTCCTCAAGCAGATAGTAGATATTCAGATTAATAGAATGAAGAAATATGTCAAAGAGAAAAATATTGATATAACATTGAGCGATAGTGCAAGAGAGTATTTTGCAGAGATCGGCTTTGATCCTGTTTATGGTGCAAGACCTCTGAAAAGGGCTCTGCAAAGAGAAATACTAAATCCACTTGCGATGAAGATTCTAAACAGAACTTTTCAGGATGGTGATATAGTGCTCGTTGATTTTGAAGGTGAGAGGTTGGTATTCAAAAAAGCGATTTCTGCGGAGGTGTCAACAATATAGTAATCGAGATTATTTTTAAACCTATGGCACATAGTTCGCAGTGAACAATTAATCAGGGTAATTTCCTCCCCAGTGAAATAGATTACATAATTTAGATACCATTTTACATAAATAAAACTGACAAAAAGCGTCCATTTTTCTTGATTACCTTTCTTTGAGCATTTTTATATCTTTAAAATCAACAGGTTATAAATTGGAGATAGGTGGCATAAAATGTGCATTAATATTTTATTAAATAAATAATAAATTATTTTAAATAAGTGATATAAAATGATAATAAATTCGACTTATAAAAAAGGAAACTAACCCTATGAAGGAATGGGATATTTTTGGAGAAATAATTGATCTTGGGAAAAGACGAGGGAAGGTATCTTATAGTGAAATTAACAGCGTATTCCCCGATGCGTTTACATCCCACAGTGATGTTGAAGATCTGATAGATGTTTTACAGGATATGGGGGTTAATATTACTGACGAACAGGAGTCACAGATTGAAGAAAAGGAAGAAGTAGATAAAGATCAATATGTTCAATATGAGAAAGGAGAAGACCTTGTTCAGGCTTATTTTCATTCTATGGGCGATATTTCTGTCCTTACAAGAGATGAGGAAACCGAGCTTGCTAAAAGAATAGAAGAAGGAAAAGTTATTATAAAACAACTCGTTACTTCAATGCCTTTTTATGAAAAAATTAAAAAAGATTTAAAACAGAATGAAGATTTTCATGATCATGAAGATATTATGGAAGAATCTATCATGGAGACATTAAGGAGGATTGAATCCATGATGGAAAAGGTTATTACTGCAGACAAAAAGATTTCTAAGTATGGAACTTTTAAAAATTTAAAAAGAATTATATGCGAAAGAAAAAAAAAGAATGGAAATCTATTAAAACTTGAAGGGATTGCACAAGAGGTTAAACAGATTTATCATCAGGTTATATCCGAATCCGGGATTAAACTTAATGAACTGAGAGCACGATATGAAAGAATCACAAGAGCAAAAGAGATTATTAAAAGAGCCAAGGACACATTAATAACCCATAACCTAAGACTTGTTGTAAATATAGCTAAACATTATATTGGTAGAGGGCTTTCTCTGCTTGATCTTATACAGGAAGGGAATATAGGTCTCATAAGAGCTGTAGACAAGTTTAAATATGAAAAAGGGTTTAAGTTCAGCACTTATGCTACATGGTGGATTAGGCAGGCAATCACAAGGGCGCTTATTGATCAAACTAAAACAATAAGGCTTCCTGTCCATATGGTTGAGCTTTATAATAAGATTATAAAGGCTTCTAAAGAGCTTGTTGTCCAATTAGGAAGAGAGCCGAATATATCAGAAATCGCTGAACGCCTGGGAATTCCTGACAAAAAGGTTGAAAATTTATTCAAGGCTATACAGGAACCAATAACTCTTCAGACCCCGGTCGGGGAGGAGGATTTGACACTTGGAGATTTTGTAACTGACAATAATTGCGAATCTCCCTATTCAGATGTTGAGAAAACAATGCTATCTGAAAAGATGCTGGAAATTCTTCATACGCTCAGGCCCAGAGAAGAGCAGGTGTTAAGAATGAGATTCGGTATTGGATTTGAAAGAGACCATACTCTTGAAGAAGTAGGTAAACATCTGTCGATTACCCGTGAAAGGGTTCGCCAGATAGAAGCGAATGCTTTGAGAAAACTTAAACATCCCAAAAGAATTAGGGAACTTAAAATGTTACATCAGAAATAGTAAAAAAACTATTCTTTATTTTTAAGAGAATAAATTTGTTGCAATAAGCTTTCTTTGATACTTTTCAGATTACCTCTTATCTTATATCCTGCAGCATTTTTATGCCCGCCGCCATGAAAATGCAATGCAATCTTTGCGACATTGATATCTCCTTTTGAACGGAGACTGATCTTCCATAAGTCATCACCTTCCTGTCTGAATAATACAGCAATATGAATATCCTTTAACATTCTCGGGAAATTGGTAAAGTTTTCTGTATCATCCGGGCAAGTGCCTGTTTTTTGAAACATCTCTTTTGTGACTGAGATAAAAGCAATCTTATCAATTATTTCGAGTGTATTTAAAGACATAATAAGAAGATCAAATCTTTGCTTTGACCATGTTTCATAAAGGTTATTTGCAATGATAAATGGGCTTGCTCCTGCCTCGACTAATTCAGCAGCAACTCTTAAGACTTCTGCATTCGTATTACTGTAACGAAAAGTGCCGGTATCAATAGCAATAGCAGCATAAAGATTTGTAGCAATATCTTTTGTTAAGGCAATTCCCATCTCTTTCAATAAATAAAATATCATTATGCCTGTAGCTGCTGCATATGGCTCTATCCATTTTATATCGCCGAAGTTCTTATCTGTTTCATGATGATCTATTACAACAGAATATTTGAATACGGTATTCTCTATGCCAGCCCTATCCAGAGTATTGCAGTCAAGCAGGATTAAAGACAGATTATTATTATCGATTTCCTTGTTTTTTTTGATAAAAGTCTCTTGTCCAGGGAGAAAGGTATATATTTCGGGAACTCCATCCTTGTGATACAGGACTGTCTTTTTTCCTATAGATTCAAGTGCCTTTGAGAGGGCTAAAGAAGAACCTATTGCATCCGGTTCAGGATTAATATGCGTTGTTATTAGAAAATTATCTTCTTTTTTGAGAAAGGATATTAAGTTATGAGGAACTTTCATTCTTATGCCTTATTTCATCGAGTATCTTTTCAATCCTGTTACCATATTCTATGGAGACATCGAGCTTGAAGGAAATAGTCGGAATAGATTTCATTCTGAGCCTTTTCCCGAGCTCTGTTCTTATGAAATTCTTTGCAGCATTAAGGATATCCACTGTCATCTTTTTTTCATCATCCTTTAGAACACTTATATAAACTATTGCTATCTTGATATCATCTGTGACATCAACCCCAGTGACAGTGACAAACCCAAGCCTTGGGTCTTTCAACTTAAAAGTGATTATATCTGCGATTTCTTCTCTTAAGAGATCGCTGACTCTTTGTGAGCGTTTATAAGGAAGCATATTTGCCTTCGTCAATAGTCATCAGTCATTAACCTAAAAAATGCATTTAGAATAATGCAGATGTTATGAAAAAATTTATTTTTCGATACCTTAGTTTACCTATAACTAATAGTTTTATGAATATTTTTATCCATATAACAAATAAAAATAATTTAATAATTTCATCGAGTTAAAGAAATTTTTGAGCAATATCTGCATTATTTGGGTTAATTTTGTATATTCGATTATTAGCTACTGACCATTGACTATCGACTGTGTTTTAAAGTTTTGCTGCTATCTTTTCGATAATATAATTTTCTAAAATATCCCCACCCTTTATATCATTAAAATTCTCTATCATAATGCCGCATTCATATCCTGACTGCACTTCTTTTACATCTTCCTTGAATCTCTTGAGTGAACTTATTTTCCCTTCATAAATAACTATATTATCCCTTATCACCCTTATTCCTTCGCTTGCGCGGCTTATTATGCCTTCAAGAACATAGCAACCAGCAACGGTCCCAAGTCTCGATATATTAAATATCTGGCGAACTTCTGCCCTCCCAAGTATTTTTTCCTTTAGCGTAGGTTCAAGTAAACCTTCGAGGGCTTTTTTCACATCATCGATTGCCTCATAAATTACATTGTAAAGCCTTATATCAACTCCCTCTTTTTCCGCTGTATGATAAGCTTTCAGTTCAGGCCTGACATTGAAACCTATAACAATTGCGTTTGATGCTGCAGCAAGTATGACATCTGATTCGGTAATACCTCCAACAGATGAATGAATAACCTTTACCTTTACCTGAGGGTGTGCAATGTGTTCAACAGCTTCCTTGATTGCTTCTACAGAACCCTGCACATCACCTTTTATAATAATATTAAGGTCCTTAATTTCACCATCTTTTATCCTAGCATAGAGGTCGTCAAGTGTCAGTTTTCTTGTTTTTGCTATTTCTGCAAGTTTTTGTCTCTGCTGTCTTGAAAGGGCTATCTGTCTTGCCCTCTTTTCGTCATCAACAACCGTAAAAGTATCCCCTGAATCCGGCACATCTGGAAATCCGATTACTTCAACCGGGGTTGAAGGCCCGACCTTTAAAACACGTTTACCACTGTCATCTATTAATGCTCTTACCCTACCAGCATGGATACCTGCAATGAAAATGTCTGATACCTTTAGAGTTCCTGATTGAACAAGCACAGTTGCAACAGGACCTCTTCCTTTATCAAGCTTTGCTTCTATAATTGTACCTCTCGCAAATTTATCCGGATTTGCTTTGAGTTCCATCACCTCAGCCTGAAGCAGGATCATCTCAAGAAGATGTTCAATACCAATTTTCTTTTTTGCAGAGACTTCAACGAAGATGTTCTGTCCTCCCCATTCTTCAGGAATGATGCCATGTTCAGCAAGTTCATTTTTAACTTTTGAAGGGTTTGCTTCTGGTTTATCAATTTTGTTAATGGCAACAATGATCGGGACATTTGCAGCTTTTGCATGATTGATAGCCTCGATAGTCTGTGGCATGACACCATCATCAGCAGCAACTACGAGAATAACTATATCAGTAACTTTTGCCCCTCTTGCCCTCATAGCAGTGAAAGCCTCATGACCTGGGGTATCAAGAAATACTATCTCCTTATCCTTTAGTTTTACTTTATATGCCCCAATATGCTGAGTTATACCTCCTGCTTCTGTTTCTGTTACCTTTGTTTCTCGTATTGCGTCTAATAATGATGTTTTTCCATGGTCAACATGTCCCATAATTGTTATAACTGGAGGTCTTGGAACTAATTTGCTCTGATCTTCTGGAATAACTTCATCGATTGTGTCTTCTTCTATAGGTGCGAGCTCAAGTTTTACTCCGAAACTCTCTGCAACTAAAAGAGCAGCATCAGTGTCAACAGGCTGATTAATTGTAGGCATATATCCTAATTCCATGAATTTCTTTATAATGTCGGACAGTTTTACGCTGATAAGTTCTGCAAATTCTTTTACAGTCGTGCCTTCTCGCAGTTTTAAGGTTTTTTTCCTTTGAACTACCAATTGCATCTGTGGTTTTCGCTCTTCGGTCTGATATGGTTTATGTCTACTAATCCTTTTGACAGGTTTTTGTTCGTGCCATCTTTTAGGTTCGATCTTTCTTATGCTCTGGAAAGCCCTTTGCATACCTGGTTTAGTTTTAAATTTTTCAATCTTTTCTGTCTCAATCTCTTTTTTAAACCTGTCAGGAATTTTTAAATCATCTTCTTCTACAGGAACTTTTGCTTCAGTTTTTCTGGTTTCAGGTTTTTTTTCTTCAACCGGCAGGGAAATTTTTTCCGCCTCTATTTCAGTTTTTTTTACTTCAACAGTTATCTCAGGTTCGACCGGTTTTTCTTGAATAACAGGTTTCTCAATTATTTTTTTAGCCTCTTCGGGTTCAGGTTCAGGTGGTAGCTCTCTTTTTGTTTTAGATTTTTTAATAAGAACCTCTTCTATTTTCTTGGCTAATTCAGAATCAATGCTTGAAGAATGCGTTTTCCCTTCAATGCCAAGATTAGCAAGCTCAACGATAATAAGTTTATTTGTTACTTCCAGTTTTTTTGCAAGTTCATAAATTCTTATCTTTGACATACATCTCCTGTTTGTAGAATACTTGTAACATTAATTTTTACATGTTATCATAATAAACCTTTTTATTGCAATTTTTACAACAATCAGAAAATACTAAATTTGTTCATAAAAGTCTAAGGAGGGTAATAAAAGTGGCAATTTGTGCTATATGTGGAAAACAGAAAACGATTGGTAATAATGTAAGCCATGCTAACAACAAGACAAAAAAAATAATTATGCCAAATCTACAGAGAATGCGTATAATTACTAAAAAAGGGGTTAAGTGTCTAACTATCTGCACGAGATGCCTTCGCTCAGGAGCAGTTAAAAAGGCGGTTTAGTGGAGAGGGCTGATTCGTTACTTGGGCCTATTATAAAAAATATCGGCATTGAAGAGCGTGTAAAATTTGCTGAAATAAAAAAGAAGTGGAAAACTATTTTCAATGAACCACTTTCCCATCATATGTCACCTTATACATTTTCTAATGGTGAACTACTGCTGAATGTAGATTCCCCTGTCTGGCTTCAGGAACTAAAATTTTATAAAGAGGATATTCTCAAAAAACTATACTCTTATGGTGTAAGAACTGTAAGGTTCAGGCTTGGTAAAGTTTCACCTAAAGAAAATACTGTAGCAGTAAAAAAGAGACAAAAAGATTTATCTCTGAACGCTGAGGAATTATCTTTCATAGAACAGACAATTACCTCCCTTGATGACGAACCTTTAAAAGCAATAGTTAAAACTTCAATAGAGAAGGCTATTAAAAGGGGTAGAACCAAGATAAGAGGTTTATAAGTAAAATCACATTATTAACGAATCTTGTTATTCTGCCGAAACATTATTGTTAATTATTAAGGAATTATTTGCTTACTGTCTTTAATTTTCGTTTATAATCAGAGAGAATTTTTTCTTCAAGGTTAATACGATCTTCCACGATTTGTTTCAACCATCAATACTAACTATTCGCGAAATGCCTGGGTGGGACGAATGCATTACAAGACCAGGTAAAACCAGAAAACCTACACTGTCGTATCTTTCCTTTTCGGTGGCAAAAAATCATGCGTCCATTGGTACATTCTATAATATCTATAATATATTTCTACGATTTGCTGTTAATAATGCTTTATTTAATTGTAACTTTTTAAAGAGATAAAGAGGAAGAACGTAATCACAAAGCCAGCGAATGAAAACCCTTTTTGAGAGGGAAATAGCAGGGACATTCTTTGCCGATGTTTGAAAGAAGCGAGAACGGAAAGGTTCTTAGCGCAGGACAAAATGCCCTTTGTCAAAAGACTTGAAATTATATTTAACTATTAGTTATGTTTAACTATTATTGGTGGGCAATGACTATGGGTCCCGGTACTGGCTTGAGATTTTTCCCAGGGCATCAGGAAGTGTTCGTGAAGAACCTTGTTTTGATAATTTTTAAATTTTCAACTGCCCAGAGAGGTCAGCAGTGCAGGAATCATTAGACAAGGCAAGAGATCCCCAGGAAATCAGGTTTATTTCGGATGCGGTAATCAATCTTTATGCAGCATATGTAAATTCACTATTATATCCTTATAATCATCCTCTCATATCTGATTCTCTGAAGAATGCATTTATTTGTTTACAAAAAGTTTTTAGAGGAAAACCTAACATACGTATAGAAATACTCGAGAAGAGGCTAATGACTGACGGGATGATGCTGGAAGGCGATATCTTAGTTTTTGAAAATTTTGCATCCTGGCTCAAAAGCAAGAATATTAAGGCATTATCATTTAATAAGGAGCTTACCAGAAGAGAATTAATCAGCTTTCATAAAATTATTTCAACAACGAAGCTAAATTTTGAGGAACTATCTAATGCTATCTCTGAGAAAAATATAACAGGAATAAGTATTCATTCAGAAGAGTCCCATATGGGTGATGCTGGATTGGCAACACTACATAGTATTGATGATGAAGGATTTATCAAAGATTATGTTAGCACGATGTTTTATATGGAGAAAGGCCATGAGGATGCTTCTTTTTCACCACGTCCCAATGGAGCATCTCCTTTAGATGATGCAGCAAATATTGGATTAATTAAGGATTATCTAAGCACAAAGTCTTGGTCTGAAATATCTGAAGATTCTTCTCTTTCTAACACAAATTCAATTACGCAGTATGATGCATATAAAACGGAAGATATAAATTATGCCGAGTATGTTGAATCTCTCATCGAAAATAACATTTCCCCTGAAAACCAGCATATAATAAAGGGTATCCCACCGCTTGATATGGCGAATTTACTTAATGCTATGCTTTTCAAAACACCGGATTTGGATGTGACGGACAGGATTATCCATGCTTACTTTAGTAAAGCCTCTGATGTTCGTAAAGAAGATGAGATTGAACGGTGCAGGTTATTTTTCACGAGGCTTAAGCCTAGTCTTAGGCAAGCGTTTGAGGAACGTTATGCTTCTTTTTTTAACTCTGAACCCCTTGCTTTGGATCAGAAGACAGACATCTCACCAGAGGAGACACATGGAACATATGCACATCCAGTAACAAATAGTGAGAAAGATATTTCTTCTGAACAGCCTGCTTTTGTTCCGCACAGAACACTTGAAGTTTGTGATTTCATATATGACTTTGTAACGAATGGTAAAGCAGTAATCCATGATATAGAGATAACCCAGGAAATTGCAAATCTTTTCAATAAATCGCACCTATCACAATATCAGGATGGAGATATATTTAATAACCTTTACTCAAAAATAATGAAAGAGGTTAATGAAGCTGAACCTTATAGTTCTATTATTGCAGAATGCAATGAAGAAGCGATTACAGATGCTTTATTCAACGTTATGATTAATCTTATTGAATCAAATTCACTTGATGATTATGCCTATCGGAAACTCGAGCAAAGGTTCGTGTTCTTTATAGAGTTATATCTGGAAAAAGGAGATTTCGAAAAGATATTAGAAATATACAATTCCCTGAAGGCATATTCGTTGCAGGGCAAATGGAGTGCTCAAGCATCAGCTATGATAATTAATATTTTTTCTTTAAATAAAATTAACACTAAATTGGTAGAAGCACTTCGTTTATATGGCAGAAAACAAAAAGATATCGTATTAAGACTTATCAGCAGTCTGCGGTCTTTTCTAATACCATATTTGCTCGATGGTCTTACTGAGGAATCCAACCCAAGCACAAGAAGATTCCTGATTACAATTCTGACTTCTGTTAAAAGTGATGTTCTCGAGCATATAGCTAAATATCTGCGTGACAGCCGATGGTATGTTTTAAGAAATATGCTCTATCTTTTAAGGGAGTGTCACGGTCATAGTTATACTCCTGAGGTGAAAAATTTTTTAGAACACGATGTGCCAATTGTTCGGCTTGAAGCTTTGAGGACACTTCTTAGCTTTCAGAACCCTATAGCAGATGTCTATGTTATAAAATTTCTAAAAAGCGGTGTGTTTCATTTGCAAAAGATTGCAGTCAAGCTTTCAGAAACATACCGAATCAAAACTGCTGTGCCACATCTTATAAGATTGTTAGAGGAGAAGGACATCCGCGCTAAGAAATTTTTATTAAAGAGGAATATTATCCGAGCACTTGCCAGAATTGGCGATGTCAATGCAATTAGCCATTTTCTTAAAATATGCAGATCAAAAAGTTTGCTTCATAAGAATGAGTTTGATAGCCTGAAAATCGAAATCTTCAGAACGCTCCACAGTTATCCCGCAAAAACTATTGTACCGCTTGTTGAATATGGTATCCATTCTAACAATAAGGAGGTTATTGAAATATGTAAAAAACTAATAGATAGATATAGTCTGCCAGTAGGGAAACAAGAGATTGTAATATGATAGAGGAGATATCGAGAATAATTTCCTGTTTTGTTTCTGGAATGACCAGTTACAGATTGCATCCAGATAAGCAGGAGGCTGTTTCCAGTTATGCGGCTGAAGCAGTCGATATTATTAAATCACTTCATATCGAGCATTTTTTAAAAATTACTGTGAATAACGACAACAGCATGCTTATTAATGGTGTCCTGGTCTCACTGGGCTATCCGGAGCTAAAGAAATTTTATATAAAATTGAAAAGCAAGGGGGTTGATACAATAATTATAAGTAAAGGTTTACGTGTTGATGAACTTGAGAGGTTTTTCGGTGATCTTGCGTCTTCGGGCAATTTTTTTCATTCCTATGAACATATAGCTGTTAAAAAAAGCGAGAAGCCTTCTGTTAGTGAAGTGCCATATTCAGAAAAGATCCTTAAGGACGATATTCTTCAAGTTAAACGTATATATCGTGATATATCTACTTACAGTAATATTAACATGACAACTATAGATGCTGTTATAGGAAGCATCATAGCAAATGTTCGCCTGATAGGGCAAATTCTTGATTCGCTTATCCCTCTCAATGGAGATGCTGAAGACCTTTATATTCACTCATTTAATGTGTCACTGCTATCTATTGCTCAAGGTGAATATCTTGGTTTTGGTAATGCACTTCTCTATGATATAGGATTTGCCGCACTCCTTCACGATATCGGGAAGACGCTTTTACCTGCAGATCTCCTTATCAGGCAATATGCTCTCAACGAGGCCGAATGGAGATTAATGAAGAAACATCCTGAATATGGTGCTGCTCTTTAGCATCGCTTAAGAGAGTTCCTGAGATTGCAATTGTTGTTGCTTATGAGCATCATATGAAATATGACGGGTCTGGATATCCTGAAATGAGGAAGATGGAAAGAAAGCAGCATATATTTAGCCAGATAGTTGCAATTTCAGATTTTTATTGCACATTAAGTGCAGAACTTCCACACAGAAAACCTTTAAACAAAGTTTCTATTGAGGGTATATTACTTGAAACAGCTGGAAAAGAATTCAACCCACTCCTTGTTACAAATTTTCTCCGTACTATAGGGGTAGCTTTTTCTTAACTCGAAAAATGCAATTAGAATAATGCAGATGTATTCATCGAGTTAAAGAAATTTTTGAGCAATGTCTGCATTATTTGGGTTAAACCTAAATATAGAGTTTAGAGTTTGAAATGCTGGTTTTAGAATTTCTATGCTGATTCAGCCTGACGCTCAAAAGTAAGGATCGGTTTTTCATTATTCAATACAGTTTCTTCTGTGACCAGACAATCCCTGATTCCTTTCTGTGAAGGGATTTCATACATAACATCAAGCATAATCTCTTCAAGAAGAGCCCTTAAACCTCGTGCACCTGTCTTTCTTTGAGTAGCCTTTTTTGCAATAGCAGATAGTGCACCATCTGTGAATTTAAGTCTGACATTATCAAGTGCAAGAAGCTTTTGATACTGTTTTATCAGTGCGTTTTTCGGTTCGGTTAGTATTTTAATAAGTGCTGACTCATCAAGTTCGTCTAATGTTGCTATAACAGGCATTCTTCCAACGAATTCAGGAATAAGGCCGAATTTTATTAAATCTTCAGGTTCAACAAGCCTGAGCACATCCCCAATACTTTTCTTCTTATTTCTTCCCAAATCAGGGACAAAGCCTACTACTTTTTGTCCTATTCTTTGTTCAATCAGAGAATCGAGTCCAATGAATGCACCTCCGCAGATGAACAGAATATTTGTAGTGTCTACCTGGGTGAATTCCTGTTGAGGATGTTTTCTACCTCCCTGTGGAGGTATATTTGCAATAGTCCCTTCGATTAATTTCAGCAGAGCCTGTTGGACACCCTCACCTGATACATCACGGGTGATAGAAGGATTTTCTGATTTTCTGCTAATCTTATCAATTTCATCGATGTAGATTATGCCACGCTGTGCTTTTTCGACGTCATATTCAGATGCTTGAAGAAGTTTGAGTATGATGTTTTCAACATCCTCACCAACATAGCCTGCTTCTGTAAGGGTTGTAGCATCAGCAATTGCAAAAGGCACCTCAAGTATCTTAGCCAGAGTTTGAGCAAGCAAAGTCTTGCCTGTACCGGTAGGACCAATCAGGAGAATATTGCTCTTCTGTAATTCGACGTCTGATTCAACAGGAATGTAAATGCGTTTATAATGATTATGAACTGCTACAGAAAGTATCTTTTTTGCAGTTTCCTGTCCTATTACGTAATCATTCAGGAGTTGATGAATCTCTTTAGGTGTGGGAAGTTTTGGCAAAGAAGAAGTTATTGTTTCTTCATACAAAGAATCTGCTATAATCTCATTACAGAGTTCTACACATTCATTGCAAATATAAACCGATGGGCCTGCTATTAGTTTTTTTACCTCATCGTGTCCTTTGCCACAAAAAGAACATTTAAGATTGTTTTCATCTTTTTTTGCCATCAGTCTTTTTTCTCCTTAATACTGCTTATAACTTCATCGACAATACCGTATTCTTTTGCCTCATCTCCTGACATAAAGAAATCCCTATCTGTATCCATCTGTATTTTCTCGAGCGATTGGTTTGTATGTCTGGAGAGAATTTTATTCAATAATTCTTTCATCTTTAATATCTCACGGGCATGAATCTCTACATCAGTTGCCTGACCATGAAAACCTCCCATTGGTTGATGAAGCATGATTCGTGAGTGGGGTAATGCAAAACGTTTTCCCTTTGTTCCAGCAGATAGCAGAAGAGCTCCCATACTGGCTGCCTGTCCGATGCAATAAGTTGCAATATCTGGTTTGACATATTGCATGGTGTCGTATATTGCTAAGCCTGAAGATACTATGCCCCCAGGTGAATTAATATATAAATGTATATCTTTTTCGGGATCTTCTGTCTGGAGGAATAACAATTGTGCTATAACAATATTTGCAACATAATCGTCTATTGGAGTGCCTATGAAAACGATCCTGTCCTTCAAAAGTCTTGAGTAGATATCATATGCCCTCTCAGTTCGTCCTGTTTGTTCTATAACAATCGGAATAATACTCATGCATTCTCCTCTTTCTCAATCTTTGCTTTTGATAAAATCAGATCCAGAACTTTCTCTTCAAGAATAGAATTTCTCAGACTTTCCAGAGAACCTTCACGATACATGTATAATTTTTTTATTGTTTCAGGCGTAGCAGAAAGTTTAGTGGCAATAGCAGAGATCCGTTCCTCTAATTCTTCATCATTGACCGTAATCCCTTCTTTCTGCCCGATTATTTGAAGTATGATCGCAGCCTGAACATTCTTTGAAGCTTTCTCGTGAATCTTTGATTGAAGTTCTTCTGCATCCTTTTTCTTGTCCTCCTCGCTCTCGGTATCTTTTATGGAATCAACGATTTCTGAATCTGTTCCTTTATTTTCTTCTATTGTGTCTTTCTTGATATTATTAGCCTCAAACAAAAGTGTATCTATCTCTTTTTTTAACATAGATTCTGGTATGTCAAATTTATGCTGTTCAATAAGTTTATTAACAATCTGAGCTTTCTGTATTTTTTCTGCATAATTTTTCTTGATTCTATAAATATTTTCTTTTAATTTTTCTCTAAGCTCTTCTAAATTTTCGTAGCCAATATCCTTTGCAAAATCATCATTGATTTCAGGTAACGTCTTCTTTTTAACCTCCTTGATCGCAACTTTAATATTCAAAGTTTTTCCAGCAATTTCCTTCACGTTATGCATTTTATCAAATGAATGCTGGAACTCAATTATATCTCCTTTTTTCTTTCCTATTACCTTTTCCATTAGATCAGGTGGAAAAATTTCGTTCCCCATACTTGTGACAATTTCCTTGATTGATGGTATTTTTTCACCGCTGATCAGTTCGCTATCAATATAATCGAATATAACAAGGTCATCTATCTCTATTTCTTTTTCAGCGACTTCAAATACAGCTTTCTTATCTTGCAATTTTTTAATTGTTTCCTCTATATCTGACTCTTCAACTGTCACAGGGATGTCCTTTACCGCTATGTTCTCATAGTTGAGGTTCTCTATTTTCGGAAGTACTTCTATAGTGAACGAAAGGTTTAAAGGACTTTTTCTCTGAAAATCAACTTCTTCATCAAGAACTGGAAAATCAATAGGTCTTAAATCAGCTTCTCTTAAAGCCATGGTGTAATATTCAGGAATTATTTTTTCGAGAACTTCTGATTCAATTTCCTTACCGAAACGTTTTTCTAAAAGATTGACCGGTGCTTTCCCTGGCCTGAAACCCGGAATTTTAACTCTCTGTCTGAGTTTTTCTACAGAGCTTGCTATCTCCCTTTCAATAACTTCAGATGGAATTTCTATCTTTAGACGTTTTTTTGTTGTATTAATATCTTCAACTGATTTCAGCATGTAACCTCCTCAATATTTACTGTAAAATACGTATAAAAGCTTTGTCAATTTAAGGTATAATTTTCCGTGAACCTTTACCTGATTGATGGCAACTCTTACGTCTACCGAGCATATTATGCTATAAAACAACTTTCAAGCTCTAAAGGGCTTCCTACTAATGCAATCTTTGGCTTCACTAATATGCTATTAAAGATTATAAGGGAGAAGAGTCCAGATGCGATTCTCGTTGCTTTTGATTCGCCCATTCCGACAGAACGGCACAGGATATATGAAGAATATAAGGCACAAAGGCCGGAAACTCCTGATGACCTGATAGAACAAATTCCTTATATAAAGAAAATTATTTCTGCTTTCAATATAACAATGATCGAAATACCAGGCTATGAAGCAGATGATGTTCTCGGGACAATCTCAAAAAGAGCAGCATCTCAGGGGAACGAAGTTTTTATAGTAACGGGGGATAAGGATATGCTCCAGCTCGTAGATGATAGAATCAGGGTATATGACCCGATGAAGGATAGAGTTCTTGATAAGAAATATATTTATGAAAGGTTCGGAGTAGTCCCTGAAAGGATCCCAGATTTTATGGCCCTTACAGGTGATGCGATAGATAATATTCCAGGAATCAAGGGGATTGGAGAAAAGACTGCAAAGTCTCTCCTTATGGACTTTGAAACTATAGATGAACTTATTAGTCAAATAGACAGAATCAAAAAGGAAAAGTTAAGAAGTCTTATTTCTCAGAATGCAGACGTAGCTCTCCTTAGCAAAAAACTTGCAACCCTTGATACCTATGTGCCTATCAACATAGAAATCCATGAATTAATACGAAAAGAGCCTGATTGGCATAAACTTCTTCAGATATTCAGAGAGCTTGAATTCAGCAGCCTTCTGAGGTTTATTCCTTCTATTGCTGAGCATGAAGAGACCTGTGAAATATTATATTCAAAGGAGCGGATGAAGGATACCCTTTCGTCGATACAAAATGCCCTTTCATTTGACATTGAAACGACAGATATGAATCCTATGAGAGCAAACCTTATAGGTTTAGCACTATGTCTGGAAAAAGGAAAAGCTTTCTATATTCCTGTCTTACACCTTAATTCTGAAATTCAGCAGATACAAAAAAAAGATCTGATTGAGGCGATTGCTGGAGTGTTTGAAAATGATGGTATAGCGAAAATAGGGCACGATATCAAATATGATTTGATGATTCTCAAAAAAAATGGAATTCAGGTGAATGGACAAATCTTTGATACCATGATTGCATCATATCTTCTAAATCCGAATAAGCAGAACCATAGTCTTGAAGAAGTTGCCCTGACATATCTTTCATACAGAAAAAAGACATTTAGCGAGGTTCTTAATAAAAAAGGTAATTTTGCAGAAGTTCCGGTTAAAGAGGCTGCTTCCTATGCATGTGATGATGTTTATCTTTCTTTTGAATTAAAAGAAATTCTTTTTAAGAAACTGCATGATGAGGGACTTGAGGATGTTTACTTCAACATCGAGATGCCACTTATCCCTGTGCTTGTGGAAATTGAAGCAGCAGGAGTGAAAATTAATACGGATAGACTCTTAGAACTCTCAAAAGAGCTTGAGCGAGAAATTGATGGAATACAGAGGAGGATTTATTTTCTTGCAGGTGAAGAATTCAATATCAATTCACCAAAACAGCTAAGTCAGGTTTTATTCCAAAACCTCGGTTTTCAGCCCGGGAAAAAGACTAAAACAGGTTTCTCTACTGAAATGGCGGTACTTGAGGAGCTTGCAACTACACACGAACTTCCAAGAGAGATTTTGAATTACCGGAGCTTAAATAAATTAAAGACAACATATATTGATGTTCTGCCCTTGCTTACAGATCCGGATACAGGACGTATACATACATCATTCAATCAGTCAGCAACAGCAACAGGAAGGCTGAGCAGCAGTGATCCTAATCTCCAGAACATCCCTGTTAAAGGTGAATGGGGAAGGCGGATAAGGGAAGCATTCATACCAGAAAAAGATAATCTTCTTCTTTCAGCAGATTATTCACAGGTTGAGTTAAGAATACTTGCGCATTTAAGTAAAGATGAGGGTCTTATCAATGCATTCAGAAATAACCTTGATATCCATTCTCAAACAGCTTCAGAAATTTTTCATATACCAGTGGACAAAGTTACATCTGATATCAGACGAATAGCAAAGACAGTCAATTTTGGAGTTATTTATGGTATTTCCCCTTTTGGGCTATCAGAAACTCTCAGTATATCGAAAGATGAAGCAAAAAATTATATCGAACAATATTTCAACAAACATCCTGGAGTTAAGGCATATATTGAAAAAACCTTTGCAGAAGCAAGAGAAAAGGGATTCGTTACAACTCTTTTTGGAAGAAAGCGGGCAATACCTGAAATCAGAAATAAGAATACAACTATCAGGCAGCAGGGTGAGAGACTCGCGATGAATTCTCCGATACAGGGTACCGCTGCTGATATTATAAAGATTGCTATGATTAAGATATGGAAAAAATTTAGAGAAAAAGGTTTGAAATCGAAAATGATTTTACAGGTTCATGATGAGCTTTTGTTTGAAATATTGCCCGAAGAGTTGGAAGTTGTTATAGATATTGTTAGGATGGAAATGGAGGGAGTTACAACACTTTTGGTGCCTATAAAAGTAGATATTAACTACGGGAAAAATTGGGCAGAAGCGCATTGAGTTAAAGGTATTCTTCACTTAACTTTATAGATTATTTGCAGTAAAATATATTATGGTAAAAGGAGGGTTTATGAAGAAGCGCGCAAATAAAACGGCTACGAAATCTAAGAAAAAACAGGATAAGAAAAAGCCTCCAAAAACCCTCAAGGCAGTGAAGAAACGCGTAGTTAAAAAGAAAGATATAAAAAAGAAACTGAAGACAGCCAAAAAGAAGTCTGTAACTAAGAAAATACGCATTAAGTCAGAGAAAAAACCAGCAAAAAGAAAAATAAAGGATAAAGTCTTAAAGACTGAAAAGAAGGTTATTCCTCTGAAAAGAAAAACCTCTGAAAAAGCTCCTCCAAAACCTGCAAAAGAGATTAAGGCCATTCAGAAAGTGAAGAGAGAAAAAAAGCCGAAAAAAATTGTGCCTAAAATAAAAGAGAAAATTTCAGCAAAAAAAGAGGTAAAAAAAGTTGGAATTCCTGTTAAAGTTAAACCAGAAAAGATTAAGATGGAGGTTAAGGTAAAGCCTGAGAAAGTTAAAAAAGAGCCTATTTTAGTAAAGCCGCCGATAACAGTTGAGCCTGTAATTGAGAAATCTGAAAAACCTATTACAGAAGCAGAGATTAAAGCGATATCACTTCCTTCTCTATGGGAGAAACTGCCAACAGAATATGGTGAAAATTATATAACAGCCATAATAGTTGATCCATATCAAATCTTTGTTTTCTGGGAAGTAAGAGAGGATTCTCTCAAAATATTTAAAGGTAATCTTGGCATCAGGGTTTATGATGTTACAGACATTGATTTTGAAACAACAGAGGCTAATAGTTATTTTGATATACAGGTTAGTGAAAGAATAGGTAGTACATATATAAATGTCAGTCCTTCAAAAGATTTTATAGCTGACATCGGCGTTTTCTACGAAGGTATTTTTTTAACATTTGCACGATCTAAAAGAGTTTCTACTCCACGTTTTGGAATTTTAACAGAAGGTCTATTAGCTGGGGAAATGTACGAATCTGCTTTTAATATCGGATATTAATGTGTGCGATTTCTGATTGATTGCTATGTCCAGAATATTTTGAAAAATTGAGCCATCTCCATTGCTTTCTGGCATGTTAAATCACTGGTCCCATTTTACTCATAAAAAATTTTAAGATAAAGACAGGACATAGTATTAGAGCGGATTTATTTTGCCGATATTCAAACAGTGTGTATATTAAAATCAAGAGGCAAAATACCTCGGAGTCGCCCGACACATGTCGGGGGACGAGAATGAATGAAAATACTATGTCCTCTCTTGATAAACATGGTTTATGAATAATCAGGGGTATAACGCATTTTATACTTGAGTATTTTACTTGCCGGTGTAGCTCAGCGGCAGAGCAGCTGATTCGTAATCAGCTGGTCGGGGGTTCGAGTCCCCCCACCGGCTCCAAAAAATAAATTTTCTCACAACATCTGCATTTTTTAATATATAATTTGAATTATGTTCGAAAAAAAGATTAAAAAAGCGGTAGTAGCTGTTGCCGGTTCCGGCACAAGATTTCTGCCTGCCACAAAGACAATGCCAAAAGAGATGTTGCCTATTGTTGATAAGCCGATTATCCAATTGGTTGTGGAAGAATTAGTAGAAGCAGGAATAGAAGATATTATTTTAGTGACGAAGTGGGATAAGAAACCATTAGAAGACCATTTTGATCATAACTGGGCATTAGCTAATGAGCTTAAAAAAGCTGGCAAAGTAAAACAACTTGAAGAAATCAAGAGAATTTCTGATATGGCAAATTTCATCTATGTAAGACAGAAGGGGCCATATGGGAATGGTACGCCTGTATTATCTGCTGCCAGTCTTGTAGAAAATGAACCTTTTATTTATGTTTGGGGTGATGATCTCGTTAAATCAAAAGTATCATTTACTAAACAGATGGTTGAAGACTATATGAGCTGTGGTCATTTAATGATTGGAGTGCAGGAAGTTCCGAAAGAACTGGTAACCCGGTACGGGATTGTGAAATTGCGCGAAGGCACGATTGAGATCGAGGATATTATTGAAAAACCATCCATAGATGAAGCCCCTTCACAGTTAGCTGATTTCGGGCGGATGATTCTAAATCAGGAGATTATTGATATTTTAAGAAAGATACCCCTCGGCAAGGACAATGAGCTCTGGATCGTTGATGCCATCCGTTATTACGTCAAAAAAGGCGGCATTTTTCTGGCGAAAAAAGTGCAGGACGGTGAATGGCTTACCACCGGCGATCCTTTGAATTACCTAAAAGCTGTGATTAAATATGCACTCGAAAGAAAAGATATCGGTAGAGACTTAAGACATTTTGTTAAGCATAATCTGATTGATAATTAGATAGAATCTGTCCATTAAAGAAACAAACAGCTATACAAAGTAAACATAATATTCATGGACATTAGTGAACAAGAAATGCAATAAAATAATGCAGATTTTGTGAGTCCCGATATAAATATTTAAAATTTTTATGGCAAAGCGATATTCGTCAGCTTCATCGGCTCTCTAATGAATGATTTAGGTGTTGACAGGAAAACCACTATCCGTGCATTTGCTGGAATCGGTTTATCAAAATCGTATGCCTTTATATCTCCCATCGTCATTGTGCCATAACTGCTTATTTTCTGTCCTGCTTCGTCATCAAACTCTATTGCTATCACCTTCTTTTTTTCATCTTTTATATCAAGGATGATGCTGTTTTCACTCGCTTCGAATATATCGCCGAACATCGAAAGAAGAGCCTGTGCCATTTCACCTGCAATACCCATTTTAGATGCTTCCTCTTTTGCCGATTTTTCTTTTGCAGCCTTCATTTCGTCGTACTGCTTCTTAGTCAGTACAGTGATTTCGACCTGAGCGGCTTTCAGTGTCTGATGCTGAAGAGGATTCCCTGCCTGATTCGTGAAATCCTTAATGTATGCAGTGGAATTCGGATCTTTGTTAGGTATATAAACTATAATTTCACCACTGATTTCCTTGATTGAGGTTGCTTTTCTGGCAGGATTTTTCAGCTTGATTGTGAGTTCTGCCTGACCTGGCATATTCTCTTCAGGTTTAGTAAAATCTTTATCCATTTTGTCATCCTTTATTAAGTTCCGTCCTGTATTATCAACTGCTTTGTTGATATGCAATTTTAGACCTTTTGCATCTGAAATCATATCGCTGATAACCTTTAATTTTAGTTCAAGCCCCCCAAAGTATTGACCGGTTGTCCTGTTATCATTAACCTCGGAAACCGCTACCTGTATTTCACCAGCCTGCGCTATTGCTGTCAGAAAAAATATCAAACAGCTTATAAGTAATGCACTCATTTGTATCTCCTTCCTGCTGCATATTTTTTTTTAAAGGTTGACCTGTATCCCATTCTTTTGCAAATATTCCTTCACTTGTCTGATACTGAATATCCTATAGTGGAAGACTGAGGCAGCAAGCAATATATCTGCACCTCCAAGCCTGACAGCATCAAGAAAATGTTCCAATTTCCCTGCTCCGCCTGATGCAACTACTGGAAGTTCAACGGCATCAGAGATTGCCTTTGTAAACTCGATATCATATCCTGTTTGAGTGCCGTCTCCATCCATGCTCGTTGGAAGTATCACTCCAGCGCCCAGATCCTGACATTGCCTTGCCCATTCAATTGCGTCTTTTCCAACCGGTTTTGTTCCTCCTGATATAACTAATTCAAATCCGGAGGGCATCTTCTTATTCCTTCTCGCATCTATAGCAACAGTGATTTTTTCTGAGCGGAATGCTTTTGATGCCTGTCTGACAAGCTCAGGATTTCTGACAGCAGCACTATTCATCGAGATTTTATCAGCACCTGCATCAAGGACGAGTTCAATGTCTTCAAGGCTTGAGATTCCACCTCCTACAGTCAGCGGGATATTTATGACTGATGAGACATTCCTGACCCATTCCAGCCTGGTTTTACGGTTTTCTACGGTTGCTGCTATATCGAGCATTGCAAGTTCATCTGCCCCTTCCTTTTCATAGAATACAGCATTTTCTACAGGATCACCAGCATCTTTTAAATCTACGAAATGAATTCCTTTAACTACCCTGCCGTCTTTCATATCGAGACAAGGCATTATCTTTATGACATTCATCAGTTTTTCCTCCAGAGAACAATTGATATTTACTCAATAATTTATATGAAATACAAATGAAATTCAATTTAACTATTTCTTTTGAAATTACCATCAATACTTCATTGCCTTATTTGTTCCAAAGAGGCTGCTTATTTGCAGATGAACTTTTAAAATTGTCTCTGATACCTCACAATTTTGACAGGTATATTTGAGAATGTAATCGCCTTTTTTCCCAATATTGACAGATTGTTTCAGCCCACTATATCTAAAGGTCTGTTCTCCATTACATGATTCAGATTCACAGTAATGACGGATATCCGGTGTGGCAATATTGAAAAAAGGCCCGTCAATTTCTATTACATCTTTGACAGGATAAATTTCTCCAGAAGGATATTTCTCAAGAAATAAAGCCCAGGGAATAGGGTTTAATTCAAGTATCATTTAATCCAAAAACTTTATAAGTAGTCCACAATAATATTTTTTCAGGCCTCTTCCTCTTTAAGCCATTTTTCGAGTGTATTAATTTCTTTATCACTTAATTTTAATGATAGTAATGGTCTGCCGCTTGAAAGTTGTTCCATTACCTTAAACAATTCTGTTCTTACAATCCCATGAGTATCAAGAAATCCTTGCATATTTAGTTCCATTTCCGGCATAACTGCCTTTATATCTGCTGACGCTTCATCTAACTTATTCATTCTTGCATATGCTACCCCACGTGAGAATCTTGCCATAAAATACCCACTCTTAAGTTCTATTGCCTTTGAGAAATCTGAAACAGCCTTTTCAAATTCATCTTTCATCATGTAAACAGTACCTCTAAAGAAATATGCTCTTGCACTTTGACTATTTTCATTAATAGCCTCATCAAAGTCATGGAGAGCTTTATCAACTTCTTTCAACTTTAGATAAACAACGCCACGGCTTAAATGGGCTAAATAAGGATTAGCCCCTGCTTCAATAGCTTTTGTAAATATCTCAATGCTTTCTTCATATTTTTCATCAAGGAAAAGGATTTGAGCTTTTTTGAAAAGTTCTACATGGTCCATATATTCTCCTTAATTGATATCTCTGATGTTTTCTTCTTATATTCTCACTCAAAACAACTTATTCTGCAACTACTATCAAAATCTTCTTTTGAGACTTCTGGTTCTTAATTCACTGATCCCGTCCAACGACTTCCATGAAGGTGTGTGAAAAAATATTCAAAAATCAGAATTATATTCCAACTACTAAAAAAGAGGCTGGACGACAAAATAAGAATAAGAAATATTATGGTAGGCGATGCTGGTTTCGAACCAGCGACCTCTTCCGTGTGAAGGAAGCGCTCTCCCACTGAGCTAATCGCCCACCTGAGAAATGAATAAATTATTATATATTATTTAAAGGAGAACGAAACAACTAATAAAAGAGAGGCTTAATTTTATAAAACTGCAACCCTATTACGACCTTTAGCTTTTGCCTGATATAGAGCTGAATCTGAAATGTTTATTAATTTTTCAGGGTTATCTATTTCTGGATCAGGAATCCCAGCAACTCCTATGCTTACAGTTATCGGCCTGCCAATTTCAGGGAATTTATGAACTGATACAGATTTAAGTATTCTTGAGGTAATTTCATGGGTATTTTCTTTTTTTGTATTAGGAAGTAGAATAATAAATTCTTCTCCCCCCCATCTCGCAACAGTGTCTGCTTGTCTTATGCAATTTTTTATTAACATTGCTACCTGTTTAAGCACTATATCCCCGATTCTATGTCCGAATTCGTCGTTTATTTTTTTGAAATAGTCAATATCAATCATCAAGCAAGAGAGAGGAGTATTATATCTTTTTGACATTATAAATTCTCTCTCAATCGTGGTTTCAAAATATCTTCTATTATAAATTTCTGTTAATGAATCAGTAATTGCAAGCATTTCAACTTTTGCCAATACTTGTTCCAATTGTCGGTTTTTCTCTTTAAGTTTATCTTGCAAAGCCTTTGTTCTCATGCAGGAGTATATCCTTGCATTCAGCTCCAGTTCACTGTATGGTTTTGAAAGGTAATCATCAGCTCCTGATTCCAGCCCTAATACCTTCTCCTGTATGGATTTCTTGACAGTCAAGGCAATTATTGGAATGCCTTTTGTATCATTATTCACTTTCAACCACCGTGCTACTTCATTGCCGTCAAGATCTGGTAAAATTAAATCAAGAAGTATAACATCGATTTTTTGGACTTTTGCGATTTTGATAGC
This sequence comes from Nitrospirota bacterium, assembly GCA_013388455.1. Classification (NCBI taxonomy): domain Bacteria; kingdom Pseudomonadati; phylum Nitrospirota; species Nitrospirota bacterium. The sequence goes on along the minus strand of JACAFF010000040.1, from coordinate 129,176 downwards.
CGATTTTCCGTCTTGAACCCATATTACCTCATATCCGTTAGAACTTAGATAATCCTTTGTAATGTCTGCCTGCATTTTGTTGTCTTCCACTAATAATATGGTGGCCTTTGACATAACCTTTCCTTTCTTTATAATTATATTTTATTAGCAATTGTTATGCCATTTTTATTGTAATATTTTTCTTTATAAAATTTTCTCTCAGATAGTATATATAATCAAGTCTAAATTTTTATTCATTGAACATACACCCCCCTTTAATTCTCTCCTTGGCAATGGGGAACTAAGGGGGTATATCGAGTTAAAGAAATTTTCGAGCAAAATCTACATTATTTGGGTGTATTATTATAATTGCATCTTTCAGTTTAATTATGAAAAAAATTTACACTCTCGGAACTGACAGGAGGACTGAAGAAGATTTCATAGAGATTCTCCTTGCTTACAGTATTCAGTCATTAATAGACGTCCGCAGTTTTCCGAGAAGTAGAATAACAATATATATCAAGGAAAATCTTGAAAATCTTTTAATACAGCAAGGCATAGATTATCACTATCTCGGCAAAGAACTGGGGGGATTCAGAAAGGGAGGCTATGTTTCTTACATCATCACTGATGAATTTATTAAAGGTATTGAACTTCTTGAATCTATTGCAGAACAGAAAAACTCTGTCATTATCTGTGCAGAGAAGTTCCCCTGGAAGTGTCATAGAAGATGGATTGCTCGAGAACTACAAAAAAGAGGATGGATAGTGGAGCATATTATTGATAAGGGGAAAGTATGGGTGCCGAAATAGAGAATATCCTTTATGGCGGAGGGGGAGGGATTCGAACCCTCGTCCCCCGGGCTACGGGAGAAACGATTTTCGAGACCGTCCCATTCAACCACTCTGGCACCCCTCCGTTAACAACAGTAAATATTAAATAGTTTAAATGAAAGGAAGGTATCAATCCAAAAAGGCCTGTATCCATAACAAGGTAAAGACTATCTTCGTTGCTGGAAAAATCTTTTTAGGATTTCAGCACAACTATCTTCTAAAATTCCTGATAATACTTTAACCTGATGATTGAGACGTTTATCCGAAAGGAGGTTATAAAGGCTTATGACTGCTCCACTTTTCTCATCCTTACATCCGAAGACAAGTCTGCCAAGCCGTGCATTCACCATTGCTCCTGCACACATAATACAGGGTTCTTTTGTCACATATAGAGTTGTTTCTGTCAATCTCCAGGTATCAAGTTTGTGGGCTCCCAACCTTATCGCCAGCATCTCTGCATGACCTGTAGGATCATTAATGCTTTCCCGACGATTATGAGCTTTAGAAATAATACTTCCCTTTTTAACAAGAACAGCGCCAACAGGTACTTCGCCTGCACGAAAAGCAGATTCTGCTTCATCGAGCGCAATTCTCATAAAATAAATATCCTTTTCATCAAACATCGTATTTATTTATCAATTACGCAAATCCAGCGATAAGGAGATGTCATTCGGAACGTTATTTTACCTGCATTCTCCCAGATAATCCCCATGCCCGAGATGAGCTTTAACTGCTGCTTCATCAACATAGATTGTTTTACCTTTATGACATACAGCCACCTTACCTTTGGATTCAGGAGGTTTTTCTTTAATAACAACAGTAGTACACCCAAAACATAAAATTATTAAAATAAGGATGATACTTTTTATAAACTGATTCATGTATACCTCCATGTTATTGTATGTAAGATATTTTAAGTATAGCTCATTGCTCTGAAATATTCTGAGTTTGTTTTTAAGTGCATCGAAAGATAAATTTTTTTAGATATGGGAAAATACCACAAAGATTTGTCATTCATAGTAAAATAAAATTTTTTAAGATTATGAAAAAGGCAGATTTGGAATTTTTCAAAGATTGGTTTTCTGATTATTGCAGAACATTTTATTCAGATAATGCAGAAGACCAGAAGAACATCGTACTTAAAGAAAAACATACATCACACGTCTGTGAAAATATAGTTCAGATTGCAAAGGAGTTATCTCTCGATCATAATAGCATTCTTTTAGCTGAAACGATTGCACTTTTTCATGATATAGGAAGATTCCCGCAGTATTCTAAGTATAAAACTTTCAGGGACAGTAACTCAGTTAATCACGGACTCCTCGGAGCTGATACACTAATTGAAAATAAAATACTAAAGAATCTTTCACTGGATGAACAAGAGTTAATTATTAAGTCTGTAAAATTTCACAACGCATTTTCGGTACCCAAAAAAGAAAAAAAAGAGATTGTTTTCTTTATTCAGTTGATACGTGATGCTGATAAGCTCGATATCTGGAGGGTTTTTCTTGAATATTATGAGGCTCCTGACGAAGATAAAGCCTCTGCCGTAAGTCTCGATCTGCCGGATACATCAGATTATACACAAGAGGTTATTGATGTAATATATCAAAAGAGGATTGTTTCTCTTAGCACCATTAAGACACTTAATGATTTTAAACTTTTACAGCTTTCCTGGATATTTGATTTAAATTTCAAACCTTCTTTTCAATTGCTTTTGAAAAGAAATTATATAAACAGGATTATTTCCCACCTCCCACAAACTGAAGAGATTAGCAATGTCTCCTTATTTTTGAATGAGTTTATAAAAAAGAGATTGCAGTATTAGGAAACTATCTTGCTTGTATCCCAGTATTTCCACTTGAGATATTCGTTTATCGCTTTTGCAGCTTTTCTCCCGGCACCCATTGCAAGTATTACTGTTGCAGAGCCGGTGATAATATCTCCTCCAGCAAAAACTCCTGGCTTTGAAGTCATACCTGTTTCTATATCAGCGACAATATAACCTTTATTGTTTAATTGAATGTCAGGTATTGTGTTTAAAAGGAGTTTGTTACTTCTTGTGCCAATCGCTGGAATCGCTACATCTATTTCAATCTGAAAATTGCTTCCCTTAACAGGAATCGGTTTGCATCTTCCAGATTCATCAGGTTCACCCAATTGCATTTTTATACATTCCACAGCTCTTAAATTACCTTTACCATCATCAATAAATCTTACAGGGTTAGTTAAAAACATGAACTCAATTCCTTCTTCACGGGCATGATGTATTTCTGCCTTCCTCGCTGGCATCTCGGCTTCTGAGCGTCTGTAAATTAGATAAACTTTTTCTGCACCAAGTCTTAATGCAACTCTTGCAGAATCCATGGCAACATTGCCTCCACCAAATACAGCTACATTTCTTCCCCTTTTAATTGGGGTATCATATTCAGGGAAAAGATATGCTTTCATTAAGTTTGCCCTTGTAAGAAATTCATTTGCTGAATAAATGCCATTGAGATTTTCACCGGGTATCCCTAAAAAGATAGGCGTACCTGCACCGGTCGCAATAAAGCATGCATCATATCCATGAATTGTAAGGAGTTCATCAATGGTGTAGAGTTTTCCGATTACTGCATTTAATATCAATTCAACTCCAAGTTTCTTAATATAATCTACTTCTCTATCAACAATTATTTTTGGTAGTCTGAATTCGGGGATTCCATAAACCAGAACTCCACCTGGTTTGTGTAATGCCTCAAATAGAGTCACCTGATGACCTGACTTTATCAAATCAGCAGCACATGTCAATCCACCGGGCCCGGTACCGATTATAGCTACTTTTCTGCCTGTAGACTTTGCTCTCTCAGGAATTTGAATTTGTCCGTGTTCTGCCTCATAGTCAGCAACAAATCTTTCAAGATTTCCGATTGCTACAGCCTGCCCTTTCTTGCCGAGGATGCAAAGTGATTCACATTGTGATTCCTGTGGACATACCCTTCCACAAACAGCAGGAAGTGCGTTTTCTTCTTTTATTTTCCATGCAGCCTCTATGAATTTCCCCTCTTTTATTAATTTTATAAAAGAAGGTATATCAACAGATACAGGACAGCCTTTTCTGCAAGCAGGTCGCAGGCAATTCAAACATCTTGATGCCTCCTGAACAGCTTCATCAGGTGTATATCCATAAGGGACTTCCATAAAATTTCGTATGCGTTCGAGAGCATTCTGCTCTCTCATATCAACTCTCTTTTTAATTTCTTCTTTTCTTTTATCTTCCATGCGATTTAGCCTCCGTAACTTTTCTGTAATCATCCATCGCGATTTTTTCCTCATCAATATACATCCTCTGTCTTGACATTAGTAAATCGAAATCTACCTTGTGTCCGTCAAATTCAGGTCCATCAACACACGCAAACTTTGTCTCCCCTCCTACCTCGATCCTGCAGGCACCGCACATACCTGTTGCATCAACCATGATTGAATTGAGACTAACTATTGTTTTAACTTTATATTTCTCTGTTGTTATACAGACGAATTTCATCATGATGGCAGGACCTATAGCTATGACCTGCTTTATATCGTTTTGTTCTCTCAATAATTCATCGAGAGGTATTGTTACAACAGCCTTTCTTCCGTATGAACCATCGTCAGTAGTAACTATTAAATTATCGGATACACTCTGCATTTTTTCTTCCCAGAATATAAGATTTTTAGTCCTCGCACCTATAATTGAGATAACTTTATTCCCAGCTTTTTTCAATGCCCTTGCTATCGGGTAAATCGGGGCAATCCCAACACCACCCCCGACACATATAACCTTTCCAAAATTTTCTATATGTGTATTTTTTCCTAATGGACCGATGACATCAGCTATAAAATCTCCTTCGTTCAATGATCCGAGATGAAATGTTGTCTTTCCAACCTTTTGGAAAACTGTTGTTATTGTTCCTTTTTCTTCATTAAAATCAGCTATGGTGAGTGGTATTCTCTCTCCTTCTTCATTTATTCTCAAGACGAAAAAATTTCCTGCCTTTGCTTTTTTTGCAATGTTTTTTGCTTCAATTTCGAACAGTGTTACAAGATCCGAAAGCTCTTCTTTCTTCAGAATTTTGTGCATGTCCTCTCCTTATTAATGTGATAGTTTTTTTGTTTTATTATCTGATAAAAAATAATTAAATTTTTAACTTGACAAGAGACTATGCTTTTAAGTATAACATAACCGCTTATGCCTGGAACGTATATACCATCAGAATATTTGCCGATACTTATTTTCATTATTATAGCGTCTGCTTTTGGCTTGGGCGCCCTCATCATTGGTTATATCTTCAGATTGAAAAAACCTTATTTTGAAAAGCTTATGCCATATGAATCAGGTATTACGCCTGTTGGAGAACCGAGGTATAGGTTTTCAATTAGATTTTACATAATAGCTATGCTTTTCGTTATCTTCGATGTTGAGGCAATATTTATCTATCCTTGGGCTATTGTTTTTGATATGATAGGGATATTTGCTTTTATCGAAATGGTCATATTTATCGTTATCCTTTTAATCGGTTATATTTATGCCTGGAGAAAAGAAGCATTTCAATGGGATTAATTAAACTGAGAGGTAACGTATGATATTAGACACATCTACAATTGGCCTGGTTGAAGTTGAGAAAGATGTAAAAGTATTACCTCCTAATCTTATTATTACAACATTTGATAAGCTCATAAATTGGGGGAGGTTATCTTCTATCTGGCCTACGACATTTGGACTTGCTTGTTGTGCCATCGAGATGATGGCCGTGGGCGCATCACATTACGATTTCGATAGGTTTGGCATTATATTCAGAGGTTCTCCTCGACAGGCTGATTGTATTATCGTAGCAGGGACAGTAACAAAGAAAATGGCACCTGTTGTAAGAAGAGTATACGACCAGATCCCAGAACCAAGATATGTTGTAGCAATGGGCAGTTGTGCTTGCACAGGCGGTATTTTTAGAACTTATAGTACTGTCCAGGGTTGTGATTCTTTTCTCCCAGTTGATGTATATGTGCCTGGTTGTCCTCCAAGACCTGAGACATTGCTTGAGGCAATGATGATGCTTCAGGAAAAAATAAGAAATGAAAAGGCAAGGTGGAGCCCATGGCGGTAGTATTACGGAAAATATCATTAACAGATAAGGGATTAGATCCTGCAGAGATCGCTGAAGAAATAAAACAGAAGTTTCCTGATGAAGTTATTGAAGTAACTAATTTTAGAGATCAGGTCTCAATAATTATAAAGCGGGGTAAGGCATTTGATATTTGTAGATATCTTCATGATGAGCCTCATCTGTCTTTTGACCATCTTCAAGACCTTACCGCAGTTGATTACCAGGGGAAAAAAGAGAACAGATTCGAAGTTGTCTATAACCTTCTTTCAACAAGATATCGTCATCGGATTCGTGTGAAAGCACAGGTTCCTGATAATGACCCTAAGATTAGATCTGTTGTTCCAATCTGGGCAGGTGCTAACTGGCATGAAAGAGAATGTTATGATATGTTCGGTATCGTTTTTTCAGGGCATCCAGATTTGCGTAGAATTTTATTGCCTGAAGATTGGGAAGGGCATCCTTTGAGAAAAGATTATCCGCTGAAGGGACCTGCCCCTGAGAAAGAGTGGCCTGGTTTTGTTGAGGTTCTAAATAAAGCAAAAGAATTAAAAGAGTTTGAGTGGGAAGGATAAAGTGGAACAGGCTGAAAAGATATTTGAGACTCGTGAACTGAATGTAAATATGGGGCCTCAGCACCCTGCTACTCATGGAGTTTTGAGGCTTGTTCTTGAAATAGATGGCGAGACAATTGTAAAAGTAACCCCCTATGTTGGTTATCTACATCGTGGTATCGAGAAACTTGGAGAAAGTCTGAGTTATTTTCAGGCGCTTCCATTGACAGACAGGATGGATTATGTTTCGGCAATGTCAAACAATATCGGATATTGTGTAGCAGTAGAAAAGCTGTTTGGAATTGAGGCACCTGAAAGGGCTAAATTCATCAGGACCATCGTTGGAGAGATGTCCAGGATATCGAACCATCTCCTCTGGCTTGCTACTCATGCTCTCGATATCGGGGCAATGACTGTATTTTTGTATTGCTTCAGAGAAAGGGAATGGATACTTGAGCTCTTTGAGAAGATTTGCGGCGCAAGACTTACAGTTACTTATCCGAGAATCGGCGGAGTTAGGAATGATATTTCAAAGGAATTTATAGATAGCCTGTATAAATTTACAGAAGAGTTTCCGTCAAGGATTCTGGAATATGAAACCCTGATTGACCAGAATAGGATATGGCTTAAGAGAACAGTTGGGATAGGAGTTATATCGGCAGAGGAAGCAGTAAACTGGGGACTGACTGGTCCAACATTGAGAGGATCGGGAGTAGCTTATGATGTGAGAAAATTTGCTCCGTATGACGCATACGATAAGATTGAATTTGAAGTCCCTATTGGTACTGCTGGTGATACATATGATAGATACCGTTGCAGGATGCTTGAAATGAGACAATCGAATATGATCATCAGACAATGCCTCGATAAATTACCTCCAGGTCCTATAATGGCAGATGCTCCAAAGTTTGTCCTTCAGCCAAAAGACGCAATGATGCCAGTTACTAATCCAAACAAGCAGCATGCATTTTTTATTGAAGAAAAGGTATGCAAGGGATGTGGGATGTGCCTCAGAGCTTGCCCTGCTAAGGCAATTACTGGTGAAAAGAAAAAACCGCATAAGATAAATCAGGAGTTATGTTTGAGCTGCATGAACTGTTATGTGACATGTAAGTTCAAGGCATTAAAGATTATTCCAGGTGGAAAGGGCCTTAGCGATGAAAAACTTGCCGAGCTATCAAGTCAACCAGTTCCAGAAGAGATTAAAAAGGCTACTGAATTACTTGCAGAGCATTTTAATTATATTAAGAAAGGTCCAAGGGTGCCAGAGGGAGACGTATATGTAGCAACCGAAGTGCCGAAGGGCGAATTGGGTTTTTATTTTGTTAGTGATGGATCAGGAAAACCTTACAGAATGAGAGTAAGAGCACCATCGTTTGTCCATGCAGGTGTTTTACCGAGACTCTGTGTAGGACATCTGGTTGCAGATGTTATAGCAAATATAGGAACAATTGATATAGTTCTTGGAGAGTGTGATAGATAATGATAACAACTGATACATTGATCAAATTCGGTATTGAAGTTCTTATTATTATTGTCAAAATTGCAGTTGTTCTTGGAGTAACCCTTCTCCATGTAGCATATGCAACATATTTTGAACGAAAAGTAATTGGGCACATGCAGGTAAGGCTCGGCCCTATGCGTGTTGGTCCTCATGGACTTCTTCAGCCTATTGCTGACGGAGTAAAATTATTCTTTAAGGAAGACATACTTCCTGCAAATTCGGACAAGGCTGTATTTTATCTTGCCCCGGTTATATTTATGGCTTCTGCTATGGTAAATCTCTCTGTTATACCCTTTTCTCAGAATTTCTTTATTGCTGATATCAACGTAGGATTACTCTTCATTTTCGCTATAGCAGGAATTGGTGTATATGGGATATTTATATCAGGATGGGCATCAAACTCTAAATATGCTTTTATAGGTGGTTTGCGTTCATCTGCACAAGTTCTGAGTTACGAAATAGCAATGGGATTGAGCCTTGTCGGAGTGATGATTATGGCAGGTTCTCTTAATTTGAATGAGATAGTAAAGGCACAGCAAAATTCAATATTTGGCATGTATGTGATCCCTCAATTTGTTGCTTTTATAATCTTTGTGATTGCAGCAGTTGCCGAAACAAATAGAACTCCTTTTGACTTGCCAGAAGCAGAAAGTGAACTTGTTGCAGGTTATTTTGTTGAATATAGTGGTTTCCGTTTTGCCCTTTTCTTCCTTGGCGAGTATATTGCAATGTTTATTATGTCTTCTCTATGTGCAGTATGTTTCCTCGGGGGATGGACGTTACCATGGTATATTATTAAAATTTTACCATTTCTATCGCATGTGCCAGGAATAGTCTGGTTTTTGATTAAAGTTTATGCATTTATATTCTTCTATTATTGGATAAGAGCGACTGTGCCAAGATACAGGTATGATCAGCTAATGGCTATAGGATGGAAAATATTGATTCCCGTGGCATTGGCTAATATAGTTGTTACAGGGTTAGTAAAGCTTATTTTATAAAAGGAGAAAAGTGTGACTGTTAAACAGTTCGTGAAGAAGATCACATTTTACGAAATACTTAAGGGAATGGCTTTAACACTAAGCAGGTTGTTCTCTCATGCAGTCACTATCCAGTATCCAAAGGAACGGAGACAAATCGCTCCAGGATTCAGAGGACAGCATGCTCTTGTTAAACATCCTCAGACTGGTCAGGCAAAATGCGTGGGTTGTGGTCTCTGCGCTACCATGTGCCCTTCTCAATGTATTCAAATTTATAGAGAGAAGGGAAAAGTAACAAGGTATGAGATAGATATTTTGAGATGTATTTTTTGTGGATTCTGTGTTGAAGCATGTCCTTATGGTGCAATATCCCTCACAGAAAATTATGAATATTCTGTATATAAAAAAGAAGATTTATATATGACAAAGGAGAAACTTCTGGCTAACTGGGATAAATACATGCCGGGCAAAAAAGGCGAGGAATATTTCAGAAAGTTCTGGAGGCCTCTATCTGAGGATTTTGAAATGCCTCCAGGACAGGCAACTTTCAAAGGAAAAAGCTCATGATTCCAGTATTATTTTTTGCATACTTTGCTTCTGCAATCGTTATATTATCAATTCTTGTTATAACTCGGAAAAACCCTGTGCATAGTGTTCTATGGATGCTCCTGCTGTTTTTCCATATAGCCAGTATCTATTTATTTTTAAATGCTGAATTTATGGCAGCTATACAGGTAATAGTTTATGCTGGTGGGATACTTGTTCTTTTCCTTTTTGTTGTTCTCTTATTAAATATAACTGAAGAGCTTAAAATTGGAAGATTCATTGGTGCATGGACAGCAGGTTTTACATTTGCTTTAGCACTATTTGTTATGATTATTTTATCGTTGAGGTCATTTGTAGCTGCTCCACCTGGTAAATATACGATCGAAATGATACAACAGGAATCACATGTTAAGGTTTTGGGGAAATTATTATATACCAAGTATCTTTATCCTTTTGAAGTAGTATCAGTAATACTTTTAATTGCTATTATAGGCGCTATAGTGCTTGCAAAAAGGAGGCTTAAAAGTTAATAAATGGTTCCATTAAGCTGGTATATGTTCCTTAGTACAGCGGTCTTTACGATTGGTGTATTTGGGTTCCTTACGAGAAAGAATATAATTTTGATGTTTATGTCTATAGAATTGATGCTAAATGCTGTCAATATTAACCTTATCGCAATCAGCCATTATTTGCAGGATTTGAGGGGACAAATACTTGCTTTCTTTATTATTGCAGTGGCAGCTGCTGAGGCAGCCATAGGTTTAGCTATAGTAATAGCTTTGTTCAGGAATAAGGCGACTGCACATGTTGATGAAGTAAAAGAGATGCAGGGATGATAAAAATTAAGGACTTTCAATATTATTATGAAGTATAAGGATTGAGTATATGGGAGCTTATGTTTTAATACCTTTTCTACCATTATTAGCTTTTATAATTAATATCTTGCTCGGCAAAGAAGTTATGAGGGATAAGGCGCATTGGCCTTCCTGTCTTGCCATCATAGGCTCTTTTGTCCTGTCTGTATTCGCTCTTTTCGATGTCATCAACGGAAAAGTATTTAATGAAGATTTATATACATGGATAGTTTCAGGCAATTTCAAGGTATCAATCGGTTTCCTTATTGATCCCCTTACTGCTGTGATGCTTATTGTAGTGACATGTGTAGGTTCTCTTATACATATATATTCAATTGGATATATGCACGGGGACAAGGGATATTACAGGTTCTTTGCTTATTTGAGTCTTTTTGTTTTCTTTATGCTGATGCTTGTAACTTCGAATAACTTCCTTCAGCTTTATGTCGGATGGGAGGGTGTTGGTCTCTGCTCATATTTTTTGATTGGTTTCTGGTATGAAAAGAAAGCAGCAGCAGATGCAGGGAAAAAGGCATTTATTGTCAATAGGTTCGGTGATTTTGGATTTGCTCTTGGTATATTCATGGTATTCTTAACGTTTGGTACAATCCACTATGAGCCTGTGTTCTCAAGTGTAAAAAATTATATAGGTCATACAGTGAACTTCCTCGGACTTGAGGTAGATTTAATAACATTAATTGCATTGCTGCTTTTCTGTGGTGCTGTTGGTAAATCCGCACAGATTCCACTCCATGTGTGGTTGCCTGATGCCATGGAGGGTCCTACCCCTGTCAGCGCTCTTATCCATGCAGCAACCATGGTTACTGCTGGAGTTTTCATGGTGGCAAGGTGTAATTCTATTTTCAGTCTTTCCATAACAGCTATGAATGTAGTTGCTATTGTAGGTGGAATTACATCAGTATTTGCAGCTACAATAGCCTGTGTCCAGAATGATATTAAGAGAATTATTGCATATTCAACATTAAGCCATCTTGGTATGATGTTTGTTGCTTGCGGCGTCGGTGCATACGCAGCAGGTGTATTCCATCTTTATACTCATGCATTTTTCAAAGCGCTTCTCTTTCTGGGTGCAGGGAGTGTTATACATGCTGTTCATCACAATGATGTTCAAAGGATGGGTGGTCTCAAAAAATACATGCCAATTACATACGCTGTGATGTTCGTTGCTGCGCTAAGCGCTGGTGGAATACCTGGACTGGCAGGTTTCTTCAGCAAGGATGAAATAGTATGGTCAGCATATGCTGCTCATACAGATGTTAGTAAATTTGTATGGGTCCTGATGACATGTGTTGCTTTCTTTACTCCTTTTTACTCTTTCAGGATGATATTCCTTACTTTCCATAGTAAGTTCCGCGGGACTCACCATGAAGAACATCATTTACACGAGTCACCTGCAGTTATGACAGTTCCCCTGATATTACTGGCTGTTGGTGCTGTCGCAGGTGGATGGATTGGAATTCCTCCTGTCCTCGGAGGCGGTGCACATTTTGCCCATTTTCTTGAGCCTGTAGTGGGTCATCCAGAGTTTCACGGCACACATGCTGAAGAATTCAGGATTATGGGTACTTCAACAACTATAGCTGTTACTGGTATTGTAATTGCTTTTATCTTTTATCTTAAAAAGACACAGATACCTCTCATTCTTGCTAAGAATTTCAATATAATTTACAACATTCTGTTTAACAAATATTACGTTGATGAACTTTATAATCTAATAATTGTGCGTCCCACAATTTTTATAGCAAGAAGGGTGCTTGTAGGCTTCACTGATGCAAAGATCATTGAGGGAGTTGTCAATGGTGTTCCAAAATTGATAGGCATTTTCAGCGGAAAATTAAGGAGAATCCAGACAGGACTGACCCATCATTATGGAATTATGATGGCTGCTGGTGCGGTTGTGATTATTTTGATTGCACTCATATGGTTATAGACATGACACATTATAAAATTTATAAGGGAGTGAGATGGAACAGGTAATTATGAATAAATTGAGTTATCCGGTTCTAAGTACCGTGATATTTGTACCTGTTTTGGGTGCTCTTTTTTTGCTTATTCTTAAAAGATCATGGGAGACCTTTACAAAATGGATTGCTTTGATTACAGCTTTAGCAACATTTCTTTTTGCGATTCCACTTTTTACAGATTTTGACAAGTCAACCTATAAGATGCAGTTTGTGGAGAAACATAGTTGGATACCTAACTGGAATATCAATTATTATCTCGGAGTAGATGGTATTAGTGTTTTATTTGTTCTTCTTTCTGCTCTTTCAGCTATCCTTTGTGTGATGATATCCTGGTATTCAATAAAGACAAAAGTTAAAGAATTTTACATATCAATCCTCTTAACGACAGCAGCGATGATAGGTGTTTTTTGTTCACTGGATTTTTTCCTGTTTTATATTTTCTGGGAAGCAATGCTCATCCCGATGTTCCTTATCATCGGAGTCTGGGGAGGTCCGAACAGGATATATGCTGCTATAAAGTTTTTCCTTTATACATTAGTCGGAAGTGTTCTGATGCTTGTCGGAATTATCGTTCTCTATCTTTATGCAGGGAGGACGTTTGACATTCTTGAACTGGCTACAAAATCATATCCATACACAATGCAGGTTTGGCTTTTCTGGGCGTTCTTTGCAGCTTTTGCGGTAAAGGTTCCAATGTGGCCAGTGCATACATGGTTGCCTGATGCTCATACTGAAGCGCCTACAGCAGGAAGTGTCATTCTTGCAGCTATTCTAATCAAGATGGGAGCATATGGTTTTCTTAGGTTCTCGCTTCATCTTTTCCCTGATGCATCGGTAGCAATGACACCTATTATGTTAACACTTTCTATCATTGCAATAATTTACGGAGGTGTCATCTGCCTCGGTCAGACAGATCTTAAGAGACTGATTGCATATAGTTCTGTAAGTCATATGGGATTTGTAACACTTGGTATTTTTGCCTTAAATAGCCAGGGACTTGAAGGTGGTATTTTACAGATGCTTAATCATGGTGTTGTAACAGGTGCACTCTTTTTGAGTGTTGGTGTGGTTTACGATAGGACGCATTCAAGGCAGATTGCAGACTATGGTGGACTATCGACGCATATGCCTATATATGCAGCATTTTTTATGGTATTTACACTTGCATCAATCGGATTTCCACTGACCAATGGATTTATTGGCGAATTTCTTATCCTACTCGGTGGATTTACTGCAAATAAGTTAGTCGGTGTTCTTGCTGCTACAGGGGTTATTATTGGTGCTGGGTACATGCTCTGGCTTTATCAAAAGGTTTTCTTTATGGCAACGAATCCAAAAGTAATTGGATTACCTGATATGGATGTAAGAGAAACATTAACACTTGTGCCATTGATATTTCTCGTATTCTGGATTGGTTTATATCCGAACTCTTTTCTTAGTTTTATGCATGTTTCAGTTGAACATCTTTTAGAAAGGCTCAGTTTAGCAACTACTCAAGAAGCAAATATAGCAAAAACTATTATGGAGGTAGTAATCAGATGAACTTTCCTCTTCCCAATCTTGGTCCTGTAATGCCTGAAATTCTCATGACTGCTTTTGCTCTGATTATACTGCTTATTGATCTTCTCATAAAGAGAAAGGAAATTGTTGCATTAGTCAGTATTGCAGGAGTTGCACTTATAGCATTGTCACTCGTTGGTTCATCCGGTGCTACCTTTGGAGGAATGTATATTGCTGATGGATATAGTATGTTCTTTAAATTTATTTTCTTTATCAATGTGATTCTGTCGGTCTTAATCTCAATGAAATATATCATAATCGAAAAAGTAAATTATGGAGAATATTACAGTCTTATTTTATTTTCGACTATAGGCATGATGATAATGGCTTCTGCTGCTGACCTTATTGTGCTATATCTTGGCCTTGAGCTTATGGCTCTAAGCACATATGTGCTGGCTGGTTTTATAAGGCATGAAGCACGTTCAAGTGAAGCAGCATTGAAGTATTTCCTCCTTGGAGCATTTTCATCAGCCTTCCTGCTGTATGGCATATCAATCATTTACGGATTAACAGGCACTACTGATATCAGTGCGATAGCAGCTTTTATCAGTGAGAAAGAAGGTCTCAGTAGTAACTCAGCTCTGTTGCTGTCTGTGCTTATGCTTACAGTCGCATTCGGTTTCAAGATAGCAGCTGCTCCTTTCCATATGTGGGCCCCAGATGTTTATGAAGGAGCACCTACATCAATAACTGCATTTATGTCGGTTGGGCCAAAGGCCGCTGGTTTTGCTGTTCTTGGTAGGGTCTTTATGATAGCTTTTGCATCTGTTAAATTGGACTGGACAACAATACTCGCTATTTTATCAATTCTAACTATGGGTATTGGAAATATTGTTGCTCTTTCACAGACAAATATAAAGAGGATGCTTGCATACTCTTCAATTGCCCATGCGGGATATGCGCTGCTCGGCGTAATATCAGCAAACAATGAAGGCATTGCAAGTATGATGAACTATTTAATGATTTATGCTTTTATGAATATTGGCGCGTTTTCTGTGATTATCATGTTGAGAAGCGAGGGTTTCAGGGGTGAAAATATTCATGATTATGAAGGACTGGCAAAACATCATCCACTGGCAGCAGCCCTTATGCTTATATTTATGTTTTCCCTAACTGGTATACCTCCAACAGCAGGCTTTATTGGTAAACTCTATGTGTTTCTTGCTGCCATCAACGCAGGTTATACGTGGCTTGTTGTAATTGCTGTTATTTTCAGTGCTATATCTGCATTCTTCTATCTCAGAATAGTAATGTTCATGTATATGCGTGATCCAAAGATGGAAGTAACACTTACAAAATCTCCAGGCACTGGAATTGTTATTGGAATAACAACTGTTGCAGTGTTATTTATTGGAGTATTCCCCTCATATCTTTTAAATTTTGCCAAAGAAGCAATCAAAGGGCTCTTCTAACTAAATACCAAAAATACATATTACTTAACCAATTTTTGCAATTTTCAATCTGCGAAAATTGAAATTCTTATCCTTTTTTAAAAGGTCGATCAAGTCGCTGTAGACTTGTTTGATCCCTAATCTGCAAATAACGCATACACCATCTTCCTGATGTGTTGAATTATCGCATTTTATACATTTTCTGGCTTTCATTTTTTGCCACCACCTTTCGATTTATGACAAACTATCTGATGTTTCTGTCATATCTGTTATTCATGTTATCTTTCAGATAGCAATACGAAGAAAGTCGAGTTCTGTCTGGATATAAGAATAAGGATTTCTTCGTTAGCTTGAATTTTCGAGACAACTGATTCGTAATCTTTCAAACTGTTTATAGGAACCTTGTTTATTTCAATTATTATATCACCTCTTTCTAAATGACCTTTTGCTGGACTATCGTCTTCTATATCTGTGATTATTACTCCGTTGATTCTTTCCGGTATATTCAGACGCTTTTTTAACTTGGGAGAGAGTTCCTGAACAGAGACATTTTTCAATAGATTATCATAAGATTCTTTTACTGTTGTAATTTCTGACGGGAGTTCAGAAATTGTTACCATCAATGTCTTCCTATTTCCTTCTCGAATCAGTTCAACCGCCACTTTCTTGCCAGGTTGAGTATTTGCCACAAGATTTTTGAGCTGTGTTACATCATCAACTTTTTTACCGTTAAACCCAATAATTACATCTCCTCTTTCTATCCCTGCCTGTTTTGCTGGGCTGTTTTCAATCACATCTCCTACAAGAACACCTTTTTCATCTTTAATCCCGAATTGTTCTGATAAATCCGGAGTTAACGATTGTATAGTAACGCCGAGCCATCCTCTTACAACTTTTCCTTTTTGAATTAGATCTTGCATGACTGCTTTTGCCATGTTGCTGGGAATTGCGAACCCAATCCCCTGATATCCTCCTGTTGTGCTGAAAATTGCTGTATTGATTCCAACCAACTCACCTTTTATATTGACAAGAGCTCCACCAGAATTGCCCGGATTAATAGGCGCGTCTGTCTGAATGAAATCTTCATAATCAGCGATTCCTACGTTGGCCCTGCCTATTGCACTTATAATCCCGGATGTTACTGTTTCGTTCAGGCCGAATGGATTTCCGATAGCGAGAACAGTTTCACCGACTTTAAGGTTATCAGAGTTTCCGAACTTAATTGCCGGCAAATCAGTTGCATCAATCTTGATGACTGCGAGATCTGTTTTAGGGTCTGTCCCGATGACCTTGCCTGTGAATTCTCTTTTATCAAATAATTTGATCTTTATTTCTTCAGCATCTTTAATTACATGATTATTTGTAAGAATATACCCACTTTGGTCAACAATTACACCTGAACCGAGTGATGACTGTTTGAATTGTCTTGGTCTCTCAAAAAATCTGAAACTATCATCAAAAAATTTTCTGAATAGCGGATCATCAGGAAATAAAGAGTTGTTACTTTTACTTCTAATGATTTTTGTTGATGATATATTTACAACAGAAGGCTTAACAACAGCAGCAATAGCTGCTATTGCCTCATTTGTCTTCGAGAGGATATCTATGGTTTTAGAAGGTATTCCTGTCTCTGTTGCATGAACATATGAGTTAAAAGTGAAGTCAGAAATAGGGCTCATTATTGTAATAATACTCATGATTAGAAAAATTGTTTTGATATTGAAAAATCTACTTTTTTTTGCCATTTCTTTTCCTTTCTGATATGTAAGATTTATGAATAATTTCTTTTTTATACTCTAATGAAAAAATATGAAGAAATATTGAAGGTAATATGAAGAAGTTATGAAAAGAAGCTTTTATTTGAGTATTCAGATTCATGAACAGGATATTGTTCATACAGTGAGTAGAGTTCTTGAAGATATAAAACTTGATCCGAAGCTGCTTGAGATTGAATTAACAAATGAACAAATTGAAGATTATAGAGCCATTTATTTCTTCAGTTTCCTTTAATAATGCCGAAGAGGTTATTGCCAGAACAATTGTAGCTATGGCACATACTTTGAACATGAGGGTAACAGCAGAAGGCATCGATAAAAAGGAACAATTTAAAATTATTCGATCTCTTGAGTGCGATGAAGTTCAGGGGAATATCATATCTAAGCCTTTGCCAGCTGAAAAGGTGATAAAATTATTATCAAAGAAAAAATTTATAAGATAGGCTACTTAATCCGTCTTGATATTGCTTTGAACTCTTCTGTGCCTGCTATTTTCAATATCTGAAACAGAACAATTTCAGTGCATGTTATAACAGCACCGGCATCCCGCATAAATTCAATGCCTGCTTTCCAGTTTTCTTTAGTCCTTGAACTGACTGCATCTTTTACAACATGAACGTTATATCCGTTCTTTAGTAGTGATATGCATGTCTGGAGGACACAGACGTGGGCTTCCATCCCTGCAATTATTATTGTTCTTTTATTGAGTTTCTCAATTTCATCCAAAAATGACTGTTCTTCGCAACAGGTGAAGGTCATTTTTTCTAAAGGTCTATATTCTGGTAATGCTTTCCGTATTTCTTCAACAGTCTGACCGAGTCCCTTTGGATACTGTTCTGTGAGGATAATTGGGATACCATATGTCTTTGAAAGTTCAATAAGATGAAGACAGTTTTGTATAACTGTTTCTTTTACTTTCATAACAGAAGCCAGTCTTTCCTGAATATCAATAATGACTAATGCGGTATTGGTTTTATCAAGAAAAAATTTTTCCATAAATGCTCCTTTTGTAAAGATTACGAACAAACCATAATGCTGTTTGCACAGTATATAAAATTTTTCATCATCAATCAATATATTCATTCTGGCTTAATTAAACGTTCGGACATTAAGTTATAAATGGTTAATGCAGTAATGGTTTTCTTGGAGTTTTTTCTGCATCTTGGAGCAAATAAGTTAAATAATTATTTTGACATGTCCATGGTGCATTTGACATATCACATTAATATGTGATACACATAATTATGTGATAAATAAGAGGAGGTTTGTATGGAACGTCAGAATGTAACATTGTCACTTCCCAAAGCGATGCTGAAAAAGGCTAAGATGCTGGCTATGAAGAAAGATAAATCGTTAAGTGCCCTGATAAGGGAATCCCTTGAGGAAAAGATCAAAAAGGATACAGGGTATAAGGAAGCTATGGAACAGGAAATAAGACTTATGGAAAAAGGCTTTAATCTGGGTACAGGTGGCCATATGCCCTGCTCGCGAGAGGAATTGCATGAATGACGATAAAGTGTTTGTAGACACAAATGTAATTGTGTATGCATATGACAAAGATGCAGATAAAAAGCATAAGATTGCTGTGAGTCTTATGAAAGACCTGTGGCACTCGGGGCTTGGGATTATAAGCACTCAGGTTTTACAGGAGTTTTTCATTACACTGACAAAGAAAATACCAAGGCCTTTGAAAGTGGCGGTTGTACGGGAAACAATCAAAAGACTTTCCAGATGGGATGTAGTCTTGATCGATGTGGACATAATGATAAGGGCGACAGAAATACAGGAGAGATACAAATACTCATTCTGGGACTCTCTAATCATCGCTTCTGCAATAGGAAGTGGGGCAAAAGCTATTTTTTCGGAAGATCTTGCCGATGGTCAGACAATCCAGGGAGTTGTAATAAAAAATCCTTTTAAATGAACATTATCAACCTGCGAGATGAAGTAATAAATTATTTTATTCGGCTGAATGAGAGGCATATTATTTATGTCATTTAATAATATCATTGTGAAATTGTCAGAGAGTGGTGAGCGGATTGATACCTTCCTCGCAAAAAAGACAGGGATTACCCGCTCTCAAATACAGAAGCTTATAAAGATCGGGAATATCCTTGTTAATGAGCGCTCTGCAAGTCAGAACCTCAAAGTCAGGGTGGGAGATGAGATTGCAATCACTATGCCTCATGAAGAACCCGAAGGACTTGTCCCTGAGCCAAAAACACTTGATATCCTGTATGAAGATGATCATTTAATTGTGATTAATAAAGCTGCCGGGATGATTGTGTATCCTGGTGCTGGACATAGCCATGGAACGCTTATGAATGCTCTTGCATACCATAGAAGGAAACTTGCAACTGTCGGTAGCCCTTTAAGGCCAGGGGTTGTGCATAGGCTTGATAAAGACACTTCCGGAATCATGGTCGTTGCGTTGAGTGACGAAGCCTATTACAAACTCGTTGAACAATTTAGACACAGGACAATTAATAGAAGGTATATCGTACTTGTGCATGGAAACCTTGAAAAAGATCATGGTGAAATTACATCCATTATAGGACGGTCTAAATATGACAGAAAAAAAATGTCAACCCGTGTGAAGATAGGCAAGGAAGCTGTCACACGCTGGAAGGTTATTAGAAGGTTTAATATCGCAACACTACTTGAAGCAAGACTTGGCACAGGTCGCACACATCAAATTCGAGTACATTTTGCTTCTATTGGACATCCTGTGCTTGGAGATAGGATTTACGGTAAAAAGATCGAGGTTGAGGCAAAGGTTAATGGGAAAAGGGTTGTAAAAATTAAATTCCCGAGACAGATGCTGCATGCAGAAACACTTGGTTTTACTCATCCAATAAATGGCCTCTATATTGAATATACAAGCCCAATGCCTGAGGATATGAAGGAAAAGATTTTAGAATTGAGGGAACTCACTGAAGAAGAAAGGTAATTTTTTAATTTGGAAATTCTTAGTTTTCTATTCTTAAACCCTACGAAAGTAGGATTGATTTTTTAATTATATGCTTCAATACTAAAATTAAGATATATAAAAAAGAGTTGAGGGGTTCAGGGTGCCTATAAGTTATCTGATAATAGGATTAATAATCGTTATAATAAGTATTTCTATATATTTTTTGAGAAGATCTTTGCATGTGAACGGTAAACAGGAAAAGAATATGAAAAATCAGGATAATTCATATATGAGGGAAATCATTGATCGAGATCGTCAAATTATAAATCTTAATTTAAAAATAAATAAATTAGTCGAACTTAATAGCCGTTATCTGTCTTTCATGTTTAAGATACCGTATATTATTCAGCGTCTAAATACAACGTTGATATTACAGGAGATAATTGTATCTATTATCGAAATGGTAAAAAATATTGTTCTTACTGATAA
This sequence comes from Nitrospirota bacterium, assembly GCA_013388455.1. Lineage (NCBI taxonomy): Bacteria > Pseudomonadati > Nitrospirota > Nitrospirota bacterium. The sequence goes on along the minus strand of JACAFF010000040.1, from coordinate 108,698 downwards.
AATTGGAGTGTATCTATTTGATGCATTGAGTAATAAGCTTAACAGAGTTTATATGAATGGTATGCCGCAACAGGAAATAGATTCGTATGCGCTGGGGGAAGATCTCATAGGTGCTGTTGCAAAACACCGGTTTATAATGATGAGAGAGGATTTCAGCAGGATGTATCCTCAAAAACAGAGTGATAGAAATGCAAAAACACAGTTCTGGATGGCAGTCCCGATTATCTTTAAAGACAGACTCCTTGGTGTTATCGGTATTGGAGAAATAGAGAACCCGATTGGAAATGAAAGTGAACTGTTGAAGATGATTGCAGATATATCAGGGGTGGCACTATTTAACCAAATACTTCTCAATGACGCACAACATAAGGCAAATACAGACCCATTAACAGGGTTGAATAACCGTAATTATTTTTTCCAGATGGCACAGCATTATGTAGAAAAATCAAGTCATGATGGGACTGTAATATCATTATTTTTATTAGATATAGATAATTTTAAGCATTATAATGACACAAATGGTCATGATGCAGGCGACAAACTTCTTATAGAAATTAGTAAACTTATACGCAGTTCGAGTAGAAAAAATTCAATTGTAGCTCGATATGGAGGAGAAGAATTTATAGTCATGCTGCCCGGCATAGCAAAAGAAGATGCCTACATATATGCAGACCGACTTAGAGAACAAATATCTCATTATACTTTTAATTACTTTGAAAAACAACCTCTCGGTTTTGTATCAATCAGTGGAGGAGTAGCAACATTTCCGGAAGATGGAGACACAATCAATAAAGTTATCAATTGTGCCGATTTGGCGCTTTATGAGGCAAAATCTAAAGGCAAAAACCGTGTTATGGTATATAAAGCTCCGTAAAAAGATAATAAAATTGAATGATTAAGATATTCTTTTACTAAAAAATTAAAGATTATGACTAAAGATTTTGATAAGATACCACTTGATGCAAAGCTTCTGAGTTATGCCATAATTGAGCTTAATATTTCACGACGAAGCGTGGGAATCTATCCAAAAGGTCACCCATCAGTAGAAAGAGCAATAAATCGTGCATTCAAATTCCTTAATCAGCTTTTTGAAATTAGACCAAGGATTACATTTGCCATTGCAAAAGATACAATTATTTTAGATGAATATCATCTCGACAGAAAAAATCCTGTTTATAGAGAATTTGCTCTTTCACTCAGCAAAATGAATATCGCATATATAACATTTAAAAATGGTATCACAAAAGATGAACTTTACAACTTTCATAGTTTTCTCACAGAAAAGACAGACAACCTGAATGTTAATAATTTAGAGGGAGTTTATCAAAAATATAAACTTAATCATATCGAAATTGGTGTTACAGATTATAGTAAATTTTTGAAAACTGATCAAAAAATAGTTCAACAATCTAATAATGTATCTCTATGGGAACGTTACATATATGGCTTGCTCGAAGGTAAGCTACAGAATGAAAAAGTATCTGATGAATTAAGAGAAATACCCCCCGAATTACTTGCAAAGATATTAAACAAAACTGCAGTTCGAAATCTGAAAGAAGAAGCATATGATAAGGTAATAGCAACTTACATAAGAAGTTCCCCTGAACATATTTTTTCAAGTAATAATCTGAAGAGATTATTAGAATTAGTAAATAATCTAAGGCCTGATCTTAAAAAGCAGTTTCTCTCATCTGCAGTGAAAACCTTTTCGAAAGATACTGAGTCAACTTATCAAACAATGAAGAATATATCGATTGAAGAAATTGAGGATTTTCTTAATGTTGTTAATGAACAGCGGGTCACGGTGCCAGAACCTCTTATGGAACTTATCAAAAAATTATCATTGTCAACCAGCGTTGAGAATAAATCTGATACGATATATATCGATGAAGACGAGTTGAGAGATGATGAATTTTTACTCTCAAATTATGAAGAGTTTTTTAGCGATGAGACACACGATAAAGAGACAGGAATATCTCTTAGCATGAATGATCTTCAAGAGATCCAGTCACTTTTAAAATACGATGCCTCTGTATTAAAGTCGCTACATCTAATTGAATTCGGAAATGAATTTAATGAAGACCTTATAGAGAAGAGATTTATCCAGCTTATTCTTGAGATGATGTATTCAGAAACAGTTTCAGAACAAGAATATCAGTCATTCATGAATATCCTTAAAGAACAGACTGAACAATTATTGTGGATTGGCCAGTTTGGTCAGTTTTTCGAAATACTCAAAGCAATAGAATTGAATAAAGCTTTATACAGATTTGTTTCAATAAATTCAGAGGTTATTCAGTATTACCATTCTCCTGAATTTATTAAAATATTGATTGATTCTTTCAGGATTTTAGGAAGACAACAGAGAAAAGAAGTATCGATGATATGCGATTATTACGATAAAAAAATTATACCTTATTTGATGGATGCACTTGCTGAGGAAGAATCACTTATTATCAGACGTTTTTTGATGGAGCTGATTAAGCAATTCGGCAATAAAGTGATTCCTGAAGCAATACGCCGACTTGAAGATGACAGGTGGTTTGTAAAAAGAAACATGATTTATATTCTCAATGAGATTGATTGCAAAGAAGCAATTGATTCAATAAGACCGCTCAGCCTTCACGATAATCTTAAGGTAAGCATTCCAGCCATTAAATATTTATTGAATGCAGGAGATACCTATGCCAAAGAATTAATAAAAAAATTATTATACACAAAATCAAATGACCTCTTTGAACAGGCTGTTGCTCTATCGGGCGCTTTTAGAATAAAGGAAGTTGTTAGCGATTTAATTCAATTGCTCAAAAAGAAAGATATGATCGGAGAAGATATTCTTCGAAAAAAATTGATTGTCAAAGCTCTTGGGGATATAGGTGATATCCAGGCACTGAATACTTTACGGGACTTGCTTTCAGGCAAAAGTATCTTATTTGGGAAAATGATGGAACATCTGAAAGAAGAGATATATAAGACACTTAAAAATTATCCTTATCATTTAGTAAAAGATTTAGTTGAAGCCGGCTTAAAATCTAAAAACGATTTAATAAGAGAAGAGTCCTCAAGGTTATTTAAAGAAAAGGAAGGATAAGTGAAGCGTTTGAAAGAATTCATATCAGTTTTTATGTCTGCTATATCAAACTGTGCCCTTTACTCAAAAGATCATGACTTTATAATTGAATTAACCGAGAAAGCCTTTTCTATACTAAATGAATTTCTTAAAGGTTCGGATCATTTTGAAATAATGATAATTGAAAACGATCTTATCATCAATAATAGTCCTGCCAGAGAAACAGGAATTCATGGGAAAAACCTGCTAAAAAGACTTAAAAGAAAAGGGATTACACATATTGAATTCTTTAGAGGGATTACATTTCAGGAGTTGAAAAGATTTATTGTTGATATTTCAGTTGCAGGGAAAGAAGCTCAATCCTCTCCACATATAAAGGTAGGTGTTGTTGACGTTCATATTGGTGGGGTTTCACTTGATAGAGATTTATTATCCGAGCAAAGCTCATCCTCTTTTACCTCAGAACAACTTATGAAAATTAAGAATGAATTTTCAAGAATTTCACCCTTTAAAAAGCTTCATGTTGTGGGATTTGAAGAAATAGTAGTTCAATTTATTATAAAGTTGAAGAAAGAGATTAATATACTGAAACTACTGAGTCCTATAAAATCGCATAGCACTTCAGATTATATCCATGCAACAAATGTTGCAATACTTACTCTGTTTCAAGCTCAGACACTTGGGATTAAAGAAGAACTTCATCAAGATATAGGACTTGCTGCACTTCTTCATGATGTTGGAAAATTATTTATTCCCAGAGAGATTATTGAAAAAGAGTCTTTTTTTGAGGTAAAAGAAAACGATGTAATGAAACTCCATCCAGTTTATGGAGCTCAATATCTTGCAAAGATAGACGGTCTTACGCATCTTGCTCCTATAGTTGCATTTGAGCACCATCTCAGATATGACGGGCGAGGATACCCAAAACTGAAAGCAAGTAATATAAAACAACATATTTGCAGTCAGATGATAGCGATTTCAGATTCTTTTGATAATTTAACTGTAAAAACGTCCTATCGGAAAGCTTTAGACATAAAGGAAGCGCTTGTAGTCATGAAAACAAAAGATGAAGGATTATTTAATCCTTTTTTGATAGACAATTTTATACGCTCTATACATTTAGCATTGTCTCAAGATTTGTCAGGATAAAATACCAATTACATTATGAGGTTCCAGTTAGTCACCGAAGCTTATTCCTAAAGAACGTGCTGTCTGCATGACATCAGAATTTAGAGGCACAGACTTCATCTTTCCAATTGCCTCTTCAATGGGTACATCTATAATTTTAGTCGATTGAAGTGCAACCATATTCCCAAATTTGCCAGCTTCTGCAAGTCTGACAGCTGCTGCCCCGAGTCTCAAGGAAAGAAGTCTGTCGAAAGTTGTAGGAGCACCACCTCTCTGTAAATGACCCAGAACTATATCTCTTGTTTCTTTTCCAGTTTTTTTCTTTATTTCTTCTGATACCCTTTTACCAATGCCACCAAGTCTTAAAGCTTCACCAGGTTGGACTCCTTCAACAATAGTTATTTCTCCACCAACAGGCTTTGCTCCTTCAGCAACTACTACAATTGCATAATCCTGACCAATCAAAGCAAGCTGTCTAATTTTATTGCAGACTTTTTCTATGTCAAAAGGAATTTCAGGAATTAAAATCACATCTGCTGAACCTGCTATTCCCGAATGAAGTGCAATCCACCCGACAAATCTTCCCATTACTTCTACTACCATTACTCTATCATGTGATTTTGCTGTTGTATGGAGTTTATCAATAGCTTCGGTGGCAGTGTTAACAGCCGTATCGAAACCGAATGTAACATCTGTAGAACTGATGTCATTATCAATAGTTTTAGGTACACCAATTATGGGCATGCCTTTTTGTAGAAATCTGCTTGCAATGCGAAGACTTCCATCTCCACCAATCGCAATGAGTGCATCAAAACCGAGCGCTTTGAAATTTGTTAAGATGGTATCGGAAATGTCAGTTTCAACTAAGTTACCTTCAGATGTTTTGACAGGATAGTGGAAAGGGTCACCTTTACTTGCTGTTCCAAGAATCGTGCCTCCTATGTTTGTAATATCCCAAACAGACTCTGGTGTGAGACGGATAATCTGTTTGGTATCTATAAGCCCCTGATACCCATATTTTATACCATAGACTTCCCATCCTTTTTTATGTGCAGTTAGAACTATTCCTCTTATAACTGCATTTAATCCAGGAGCATCACCACCGCCTGTATTAACAGCTATTTTCATTCTATTACCTCCACTGCTTCGTGTTTTGAGACTCTCGGAGGAGGAGATGGAATCTTTGAAGGAAACCCGACAGGCACAATAGCAACAGGCCTCAAGTAATTGGGCATCTTCAGAATCTTGCTTACCTCTTCTTCACGGAATGCGCCAACCCATGTAGAGCCGAGTCCATTTGCATGAGCTGTGAGCATCATATTCATAATACTACATGCGACATCCTGAATTGAATATAAATAAATTCCACGTTCACCATAACGAAAAGATATACGGCTGTCTGTGCATCCAATGACAACAAGAGGTGCTTCAGCGATGAAGTTCTGGTTCAGAGCAGCTACAGCTATCTTTTTTTTAATATTCTCATTTTTTACAAAATAAAATCTTCTTGCCTGAAGATTGCCTGCGCTTGGTGCCCATATCAATGCGTCTATGAGCTTTTGAATCAACTCTTCAGGTATTTGCTTTTTATGAAAATCCCGTATGCTTCTTCTTTCTTTAATAATTTTTAGAATGTCCATAATTCTAAAACTTCATTCAACTTTTATTTGTCAATGCTCTCTTTTCCCCTGACACTCTTTTTTCTTTCATGTTGATTCCTGTCATTGAATAATATGCGATAGAACGAATAGAAAAAAATAATGCTCACAGAACCCCATGCAAGACATATAAAAATCCATCCCTGCCAGGTCATTCTAAAATCTCCCTTTTTCTCCACACAAGGAAGATAATAAAACACAATCCGATAAAGATTGTAATCAAAAAAAGACGGGTAACCCATACTGCCCATCCCATTTCAACTCCCTCAAGAGCTATTTGTGAGGTATTTCCTTTAAAGAAAGGAGACGCAATATTCTGATAAATCCATGTTGAAAAAATAATTCCTAAAAAGACCGGCGTGATATATTTTGCAGTATAATAAAAAAAACGTGGAACTTTCATAACTGCTCCCCGATGTATTTCTTTCCATGTTTTATCTGCGCCGAAAAGCCACATCATCAGGATGACCTCAACAAACGCCAGAAGAGGAGGGCCGAAAGTTCCAGCCCAGAAATCCATCACCTGCCATCCTCCCCGGAGAAATATCGGGATATGACTGCTTAAAAACCAGAATAGACCTAAAAGTATAGCTGCTTGACGACGTGTTAGTTTTATCTCGTCTTCAAGAAAAGCCATCATTGGTTGTGCCATTGCAACTACTGATGTTAATGCAGCTAAAAATAAAAGGATAAACCATAAAGAGCCTAAGACATTCCCTACTGGTAAAAAACTAAAAATAGCAGGCATAGATGTAAAGCCGAGATAGAAAGAACCTTGGGAGGCAATTATCTGTGCTGAGCTAACGCCAAAAAAGGCAGCAGCAGCAGGAATAGTGAGAGAACCACCAAGGATTACTTCTGCAAATTCATTAGCTGATGTGGTAGCTAAGCCTGTTAAGACTACATCATCATTCTTGCTTATATATGATGCATAACATTGAATTGCCCCGAACCCTAAACTCAGTGTAAAAAAGACCTGTCCAGCAGCCTCTAACCAAATGTAAGGATCTAACAAGACGAATATTTGTCTGCCATCTCTTTCGATAAACCATTTCGGTTCCCACAGAAAAGAAAATCCATCCATTGGTCCAAATTCTCCTGACACAGGGTGTCCGAGAGTAAAAACACGTATGACAAGAACTATTGCTATTAAAAATAGCATGGGCATAGCAACTTTTGCTAATATCTCTATGCCTTTTGATACACCTCTGACAAGAATCCAGAGGCTGAGTAATAAAACAGCAATAAATATAAAGTAAGTGAAAAATTGCACTTGCAAAAATTCTCCACAGGGTTTTCCAGTGTATGAAATTCTGAACTCATCAAAAGGTCTAAGAATTGTTTCTGCAATCTGTGGGGTGCTCAATCCATTATTCAGAACAGACTGGTCTACCTTAGGGAATTCATTTAAAAGAATGTAAATCCCGAAGCCCAGTGTCCAGCTGCCAATATAAGTATAGTAAATTACAATAATTGTTGGGATAAATATACCAAGTACTCCGAGATATTTTGCTATTGGGTTTTTCCAAATAACATGGAACATCCCAGGAGTTGTCCCATGCCCTCTCATACCTCCAAAACGACCTTGCGCCCATTCAAGCCACATAATAGGAATAGCCATAATAATTAAGGCAATAAAATATGGTATCATGAATGCGCCACCGCCATTTGCAGCTGCCTTTCCAGGAAAACGCAGAAAATTTCCTAACCCTATAGCATTTCCTGCCATAGCGAGGACAAGACCTATCTTTGTTTTCCACTGGTCACGAGGCGATATATTTTTCATTTAGTTCTTGTTATATCCTTCCTATGTGCTGCTTATAATAACGACTGTCTGATGAATACATCGCTGCATTACAGTTGAACTAACCCCTCCGAGAATAAAGTCTTTGAAGGCAGTACGTCCTTTGCGACCTAAAAGAATGGTATCATGGTTGTGTTCATCAGCTTCCTTCAAAATCTCGTCAGCAGGATTTCCTACTCGTATTTTTATAGTAATAATTCCTTCATGGATATCATTTTTGAGCAATATCTGCTTAGCTTCATCAAGTATTTTTTTTGCCTCTTCTTCTAAATCGACTCCTTCCAATAGTTTTGTTTCATAAAAAGCAAGATTGATAACCCTCAGAAGAGTAATATTTTCGATAAATTTGCTTAATGATTTAGCAAGAAATGCCCCGTGTTCAACTCCTTTTATCGAATAAGGTGAACCATCAACTGGAATAAGAATTTTCCTTACAGGGCAAGTTATCTCATGTGGAATTTTTTGGCCAACTATATAAACAGTTTGTTTTGACGCATGATGTATAACCTTATTGGTAACGCTTCCCAGTATAATTCCTGTAAGCTCCGAAATACCCCTTCTGGCCATAATAATTATTGAAAAATCTTTTTCCTCTGCTAAACGAATAATTTCGTTTGATGGTTCTCCTTCAGAAATAAATTTTTCAACCTGGATTGAGATACCAGCCTCTTTAAGTATTTTTTCACCTTCATCCAGTGAGGGTTTTATGTTTAAGTCGATATGCCTCTGTTTAAATTTTTTGAAGGAGTCAGATTGTTTCAATATTTCAGAACGAAAGTCAAAAAATGGGATATGACTTTTCATGTAACGTCCTGTAACAACTCTCAAAAGGCCAATTCTTTCGATAGTTTTTCCCAATGATGCTACGAAAAAACCAGCGAACTTTAATGCTCTTTTGGAGTAATCACTCCCGTCAATTGGCAGTAATATATTCATAAAAAGCTTTTACATTATTTTCAATATCACCGCTTATAATTGCGGATGAAACAGCAACTGCATCAACACCTGTTTTAATTACTGATTGGATGTTTTCAAGGGTTATCCCTCCGATTGCAACTACTGGTATCTTTATCTTGCTTTTTAGTTCTTGAAGAATTTCGGTGCCTTTCGGAATGCCAGCTTCTTTTGTTGTTGTGTGAAAAATAGGACCGAATCCTATATAATCAGCCCCTCCATTCTCAGCATCTAATGCTTCTTTAAAAGTATGAGTAGATATACCGATTATCTTTTTATCGCCAATGATTTTGCGTGCTTCTATAAGAGGAAGGTCCTCCTGCCCCAGATGTACTCCGTCTGCATTAACAGCATATGCTATATCAGTATGATCATTAACGATAAATACAGCATTAAAGGCCTGTGTAATCTTTCTTAGTCTGACTGATATGTTATAAATCTCACGTCTTGTTTTTTCTTTTTCTCTGTATTGTATCCATCTTACTCCGGCATTAAGTGCACGCTTTACCATTTCTTCACATGTTAGATTATTATTTTTACGATTAGTGATAAAACACAGACCATCTAAAAACATACTATTTGTTCACTTGGCTGTTGTGATTTATTTTTTCTAAAAAGTTTGTATTATAATTTCCACTGAGGAAATCAGGATTCTCCAGAACCTTTTTATGAAACGGTATGGTTGTTTTAACGCCTTCTATGATGAATTCATCAAGTGCCCGTTTCATTTTAGCTATTGCTTCTGAACGATCCTTCCCATGAGCAATTAATTTAGCAATTAATGAGTCATAATGTGCGGGCACCACATAACCTGTATAAATAGCTGTGTCGACTCTAATACCGGGACCGCTTGGTATTGCAAGAAATGTTATCTTGCCAGGAGATGGGATAAACCGTTCAGGGTCTTCCGCATTTATTCTGCACTCGATAGCATGCCCAAACTGTCTTATCTGGCTTTGCTTGAATTCAAGCGGTAATCCAGCTGCAAGCTTTATCTGTTCTTTTATTATATCGATACCAGTGACTTCCTCTGTAACAGGGTGTTCTACCTGAATACGTGTGTTAATCTCTATGAAGTAAATGTTACCTTTCTGGTCAACAATAAATTCTACTGTGCCAACATTCCTGTATTTAATAGCCCTTGCTGCTTTAACGCCCAATTCACCAATTCTTTTTTTAAATTTTTCAGTAGTTGAAATTGGAGAAGGGGATTCCTCGATAAGTTTCTGATGTCTTCTCTGTATTGAACAGTCTCTTTCATTAAGATGTATAGTATTACCTTTATTATCTGTCATGATCTGTACTTCAATGTGTCTCATTTCTGGAATGAATTCTTCTATATAAATCTCACTATTGCCAAATGCTGTTAAAGCCTCTCTCTGTGCCATATAAAATAACTGCTCGAGATCCTTTTCTTCTTTTACGATCTTCATGCCATGTCCGCCGCCACCAGCAGATGCCTTCAGCACTATCGGAAATCCTATTTTTTTTGCTACTTTTATAGCTATTTCTTCATTGATTACTGGTCCGTCGCTGCCTGAAACAACAGGAACTCCTTTTCTTTTCATTGTCTGTCTGGCCTTAGCTTTATCCCCTCCAAGCCTTATATTCTCAGGCGTTGGCCCTATGAAAGTTATACCTGATGTTATACATGCTTCTGCAAAATGGTAGTTTTCAGAAAGAAAACCATATCCTGGATGGATTGCGTCAGCATCAGTAATTTCAGCAGCACTCAGTATAGCAGGAATATTTAGATAACTCTGACTTGCATTGGCAGGACCGATACAAACAGATTCATCAGCAAGTCTAACATGGAGAGACTCTCTATCTATTTCAGAGTATATAGCAACTGTTTTTATACCGAGTTCCTTGCATGCTCGGATAATTCTTATAGCAATCTCACCACGATTTGCAATGAGAATTTTTTTAAAGAGTTTCAATTGAATACCACCTTCATTTTTTTATTAATCTCCCCACCTCCTTTTGGAAAAAAGGAAGAAGTATTGAATCTCCTTTTATTATCGATTAAACCGGCTCTATAAGGAATAATGGTTCACCATATTCAACAGGTTGTCCATTTTCAACGAGTATCTTAACAATGATTCCGTCAACATCACTCTCAATTTCATTCATGAGTTTCATCGCTTCAATTATGCATAGCACCTGGCCTTTATTGACTCTGGTTCCTACTTCAACAAAAGGATCTGCTTCAGGTGAAGGAGATCTGTAAAATGTTCCGACTATTGGAGAAGTAACGGTTACAAGCCTTTGTGTTTCATCTTCTTTCTCTTCAATGACTTTTTCCTGTGTTACTGGTCCCGTAGGTTTATGAAGAGGTATCTCTATAGAAGATAATATTTTTTCCCTTTTGATTTTTATCTTTGTGCCATTTTTTTCAATCTGAAGTTCTGTAATATCTGTTTCCTTGAGTAATTCGAGTAAATCTTTTAGTTCCTCAAGTTCCATTATTTAACCCTTTCTATGTACTCTGATGTCCTTGTATCAATTTTTATTGTATCGCCCTCATTTATATGAAAAGGGACTTTTACAATCGTCCCTGTCTCGAGCATTGCAGGTTTTCCTCCTCCTGAAGTGGTATCTCCTTTAAAGCCAGCTGGGTCTGTTTTTTTAACGATGAGCTCAACAAAAGTTGGTATCTCGACACTTATTGGCGTATTTTTATGGTATAGGATTTTAACTTCCATATTCTCTTTGAGAAATTTTTTTGCATCGCCTAATTGTTCTTCCATCAAGGGAATCTGTTCAAAAGTCTCCGAATCCATGAAATAGTATATGTTATCCTGAGAGTATAAATATTGCATAGATTTTTCCTCAAGCCCTGGTTTCTCCATTTTCTCACCTGAACGGAAAGTCTCTTCAAGAACCGCGCCTGTCTTTAGATTCCTTAATTTTGTCCTGACTATAGCACCACCTCTACCCATTTTTACATGTTGAAAGTCAATTATTTCATAGGGATCGCCTTTATATTCAACTTTTATTCCCCTCTTAAAGTCACTTGTAGATATCAAAATAATAACCTCCGTTTATTCCATTTATAAAGTGTAATATTTTAGCATTTTCTGAAATTTTTTCCATCTTATGTAGTATTTTTTTCTTGACATTGATTCTTAAGATATGTATTGTTACCCATTTAAAATTATTAAAAAAGGGAGGGGTTAATGAAGAAAAAACAATTTTATATTCATTCGAGAAATCTTCTATTTCTGATTGGAATTATTATCTTTATCTCATCCAGTACTGCACTGGGTGCAGGGTTTGCTCTTGTTGAACAGAGTGTGAGCGGACTTGGTAATGCCTATGCAGGAGGTGCTGCGGCTGCAGAAGATGCAACAACGATTTTTTATAACCCTGCAGGTTTAACCCGACTTGACGGCCAGGAGATGATTTTAGGTATCCATATAATTAGTCCAACTGCAAAATTTCATAATGAAGGGTCAACTCATATAACAGGAGCTCCTCTTGTTGGTGACGATGGTGGCAATGGTGGTGTTACTGTAATGCTTCCCAATCTTTATTACAGCAAGAAATTCAGTGAACGACTTTCCATGGGAATTGGTATCAATTCTCCTTTTGGGCTTTCTACAAACTATGATGAGGGGTGGGTAGGACGCTATCACGCACTCGAATCAAAGGTAATAACGGTTAATATGAATCCATCAATTGCTTATAAGATAACTGATCAATTGAGTGTTGGAGCTGGTTTCAGTGCTCAATATTTAAAAGCCAGGCTTTCTAAGGCCATTGATTTCGGGACTCTTGATGCGATTGGTGCTTTCGTGCCACTTGGTATTCCTGCAAGAGCACTTGGACTTACTCCTCAGTCATCAGATGGATTTGTAAGCCTTGAAGGTGATAGTTGGGGGATGACATATAATCTGGGACTTCTCTTTGAATTATCTAAAAAGACTCGCTTCGGTGCAGCCTATCGCTCAAGGGTTGAACACACTTTGCGTGGTGATACTGATTATAAAGATGTCCCTGCAGGACTTACTCCAGCTCCTATTTTCAAAGATGGTGAGGCAGAAGCCACTATTACTCTGCCTGATAGTTTTTCTATAAGTGCTTTCCATCAATTTAATTCCCAATGGATGATAATGGCAGATTTCACATGGACAAACTGGAGCCTTTTTGATGAACTGGTTGTAAATCCTGACAATCCTTATCAAGACAATGATGTAACAGTTGAGAATTGGCAGGATAATTACCGTTATTCGGTTGGTGTAACATATTTGCCGATCAGGGATCTTGCAATCAGGGCAGGTACTGCATATGATACTTCGGCTGTTAAAAGTAAACAATACAGGACGCCGCGTATTCCAGACAGTGACCGCATATGGGCTGCACTTGGTGTTGGTTATAAGCTATCGAAAATGTTCGGTTTTGATATCGGATATGCTCACTTGTTTGTGAATGACCCTGAGATAGATAAAGACCCTGTTGACGAAGATATGTTACGAGGAGGGTTGAAAGGATCATACGAAGCGCATGTTGATATAGTGAGCATCCAGTTGAATCTGATGTTCTAAGATATTTATTTTAATTGCATTTTTCAGGTTAATATGCTTTTACACCAACACTTTGTGAAGATTGCAAAGAGATATCAGAATAAAATTGCATTTATTGATAGAACTTCTGACAAAAGAGTTACCTATTCAAAGGCTCTAATTGCCTCTCTGATTCTTTCAGAAAAATTTAAGAAATATCCTGAGGGTTTCTTGGGAATTATGATTCCTACTTCTGTCGGCTGTGCCTTATCTATTCTCGGGACTTTGATGAGTGGGAAAACGCCGGTGATGATCAATTATTCTACTGGAGCTGCAAACAATGCTGTATATGCACAAAGGAAATGTAATTTCAAGACAATTATTACCTCCAAAGCCCTTCTCGAAAAGATTAACTGCCCTGTGCTCGATGGGATGATATTTATTGAAGATATTATGGAAGGAGTTACTAAAAGTGAAAAGCTGAAAGCTGCTATAAAATCAAAAATGCCAATTCCAATTTTACTCAAGATGATTCATAGTGGAAATGAAGATGATAACATCGTAATACTCTTTACAAGTGGAAGCGAAAAAGAGCCAAAGGCAGTTCAGCTTACTCACAGGAATATATCATCAAACATAAAGAGCTTTAGTAATGTGCTGAAAATGTATGATAGTGATATTATGCTTGCTAATCTGCCATATTTCCATGTATTTGGCCTGACTGTAAACCTATGGACACCGCTCTATTTTGGTATGACAATCGTTGCATATGCAAATCCTCTTGACTACAAAATGATCTGTGCCATATTAAGAGAAGAACGGCCTACTGTAATGGTCGGTACTCCAAGTTTTCTCTGGGGTTATCTCAGAAAATCAGAACCGGGTGATTTCAAAAGTTTACGTCTTATTGTAAGTGGTGCAGATAAATGTCCTGATGTTCTCAGAAAAGAGTTTCACGAAAGGCATGGAATTGTTCTCTATGAGGGCTACGGTACAACCGAGACATCACCTGTTATATCCGTAAATACTCCGGAAAGAAATAGGCCTGGCAGTGTTGGAATTGTATTGCCTGATGTGAATGTATATATTGAAAATTACGAAACAGGTAAAGAATGTAGAGTAGGAGAGGTCGGTCGTATAATGGTGAAAGGTGACCTTGTAATGAAAGGTTATCTGAATGATTTTGAGGAAACCTCAATGCGTATTCGTCATGGATGGTACGATACAGGTGATATGGGTTTTTTTTGATAAAGATGGATATCTCTGGCATGCAGGCAGATTAAAGCGTTTTGTCAAGATTGGAGGTGAGATGGTTTCACTTGTTAAGGTAGAGGATATGGAGGATATGCTCGAAAAAAATCTTCCTGAGGGTGTTTTCTGTTCAGTGGTTGAGGTTCCTGATGCACTTAAGGGTGTTAGAATAGTTGCTGCTGTTACCAAAAAGATAGACGAAAAAAAGATTTTGAAAAAGATGTCTGAACATTTACCAAATATTGCACTTCCTAAACAATTTATTGTGCTTGAAGATCTGCCCAGAATGGGAAGTGGAAAGATAGATTTCAGGAGTGTCACCGAGATTGTGCAGCAAAAACTCCGTATGCAGGGTTAAATGATTTCCAATCTTTTTGGAAGTGATGTCAAAACAACAGAATGTTTTTCACCTACCAATACCATATCTTCAATCCTTACACCACCAAAATCTGGGATATAGATTCCCGGTTCTATGGTAAAGATCATATTTTTTTTAATCTTTTCTTTAGTGTTCCAGCTTATACGTGGTAATTCGTGTATTTGTAGGCCAAGTCCATGACCGGTTCCATGTCCGAAAAATTCTCCATAGCCGGCCTTTTTAATAACCTCTCTTGCTTTATTGTCTATCTCTGAGCAATATTTGTCTGGTGAAACATGAAAAAGTGCTTTTTTATTTGCATCTAACACGATTTTATAAATCTCTTTTTTCCTTTGAAGATTCTTTCCTTTTATAAGAAAGGTTCTTGTTATATCAGAAAAGTAACCATCCGCCTCTCCACCCCAGTCTATTATGACCAGATCCCCGGGTTGTAATTTTTTTTCAGAAGGTTTCGCATGGGGCATAGATGAATTCCTGCCTGAGGCAACAATTATCTCGAACGGGATTCTGCTACAGCCTATTTTTTTAAGTCTTTCTTCAAGCCGTAAAGCTATTGATTTTTCTTTTATCCCCTGTCTTATATATGGTTTGATTTCAAGAAAAGCAATTTCTGCTCGTTTCAAAGCTTTACGTATAGAGGCTATTTCATTCTTATCTTTTGTAGTGCGTAATTTTTCGACCAGTCCTTTCAGTGGTTTTAGTATTGTTCCTATTTTTAATAAATTTTTATAAAACTCAAATGTAACTGAAGATTCAAATCCGAGATTTTTAATATTAAGCTGTTTTAGAAGCCTTTGAATTGTTTGTATTCTGTCCCCTTTTTCAATTACGATATCCCACCCAACGATTTCTTTTAATGATTGCTCTTTATATCTGAAATCCGTGATAAATACGTTTGCTTTCTTAGTAATAAAAACAAATCCTGAAGAGCCAGAAAATCCAGTCAGATATCTGACATTTATAATGTTTGTGACAAGAAAACCTTCAGCTTTATTCCCGAGTAGTTCTCTTAGATTATGCAGTCTTTCTATATAGAAATTCATGATAGACCTGCTCATAAGATAGAAAAGAGATTGAAAAGATTTTCATCTGCCAGACAGGATGCTTTTTGCAGCTCTTAGAGCGAGTAAATAGCTTTCATGGCCGAAGCCGCTTATCTGGCCGACTGCAACCTCTGAGATGAAAGACTTTCTCCTGAATTCTTCGCGCTTATGAATGTTTGAGATATGAACTTCGATGGCAGGTTTTTCGACTGCTGCAATAGCATCCCTTATAGCTAAACTGGTATGGGTATATGCAGCAGGGTTTATTATCAAAAGATCATAATCGTCTTTCTGGATGGCGTTCAGTATTTCTCCTTCACTGTTAAACTGAACTGTTTTGACATTGATACCGAGTTCACCGGCAAGTGATTCGATATCCTTGTTAATAGCTTTAAGAGATTTGGTACCGTAAATATTCTTTTCTCTTCTGCCGAGAAGATTTAAATTCGGGCCGTGGATAACTAATACCTTAATTTCTTTTTTCATCGCTCCATATCCTGCAATAAATCATAACTCATGAATGATTATCCATGTCAAGCTGAAAGTAAAACAAAGATTAGCAATGGGAATTCTGATTTATTTAGTGAAAACAAGTAGCCTGGATATAATACTGTAAGGGGAAAATTATATTTAATTTGGAGATATAGTATATTATAAAGTAGTGAAAGTAGCGATATTTGTCAAACTGCGATATGATTGATAAAAACTCCAATGAACTGCTTCACGGCTTTACACTGGAGATGATCATCTTTACTGACAGCTTATGACAAAAAATACCTATACCTTTTATATGCCGGCTGAAGAGCGTATCTTCTTTAATTATTTCACGGGATTGCATTTGCATTCCTGTTGTTATTCAGTTTGCTCGAAGTTCTTATAGCGAAGTTATCAATGGTGGACGCCATCTTCAATGCGCTTGTTTTTGTCCTGCCGTTCTATGGTGTGATTCTGATGTTTAAAAAGCGTTTTGCCAACGAGGTGACGCTTGATTTTGATGTTCGTAAGATTCGCTTAGTATTTCGGGATGAGAGGGGCACGATTGAAAGAGAATTTCAGGAAATTGAGAAAGTCAATTTTGGGTTTTATCTTACCTTTGTAATGAAAGATGCCAGAATAATGGTCAAACGACCTGATAATAAAAAGGAAATATTCCAGTTGCTAAAATCTGTTTTTAAGGTTGACCGTGGTATATTCCCAATAAACTAAGAAGCGTATTGGAGTAAAGGCATACTCTGCTTCATTGCCAGACTCCCTTCGTTCCCCCTTGGCAAGGGTGGAAATAAAGAAGGGTGTATGTTCAATGAATAAATTATTTGGGTTTATTGATGAAGAAGAAACTTTTTAGAATTCTCTTTCCAGCCGGGGGATAGTGGTCTTCAAAATGAATCTCCCTTTGCCGTAATTCCCCTCAGGTTTAATTACGAGAGCGAGGTAATAGTTTTCATTAATCTTTCTCAAGATGATTCCGCATCTATCCGATATAATAGAAAATTCCTTCGCTTCACCAAGGCCAAGGTTTTCTGAAGCGATATGAATGTCCTTTATCATCTGTGAAGCCTCGGCACTAAGGTCTGTAAGGTCTATCAGTTTTTCATTCGTATATTCCTGAACAGATATGCCATCTGTTCCAATAATAATTGCTGAGACAGCACCGTCAACTTTGTCGACAGTTTCTTTAAGAACTTCTAAAAAACTCATTGCGTCTCTTTTTTATACCTTCGAGAAAATCATCGAGTTTCTCAATCAAAACCTCCCTATCTTTACCAAGCAGCTTTAAAAGTGTTCTCAACTCTTCAATCCTTTGCATAACATGTCTATTTTCAGGATTATCAGAAAGGAGTTTTTTGTATATATTCATAGCCTCTGAATATTGCCCTTTAAGGATATAAGGATCAGCATCATTTATGCTAATCTCAGGCGATGTTTTTGCTTCTGTTTCTTCTATAATCTCTGATTCCTCTAATAATCCCTCTAAAGATATTGATTCTTCAGGAATATCTTCGATTTCGACCGCACTCACTTCTAATTCTTTTTCTTCATCTTTAAAAACTTCGATAGATGGCTCTTCTAACTCTGATACTTCTGATACCTCTGATATCTCTTCAGGTGTTTCACTAATTGGTATTTCAATCGGTTTTTCTTCAGTCTCTTCTTCTTTTATTTCAGTGATTTCTTCATCAGGAAGTTCCCATAAATCAGTTTCTTCATCATGTTCTTTTTCAATAGTAGGACTTTCTGCTATTGGTTCTTCTTTTTCAGGAATTTCCTCTGGTTGGGCACGAAATTCTCCTAATTCAAGCTCTTCTTCGGAGAAGGAGATATCTGGAGGCTCTTTTATTTCAAGAGATTCTGACACTTGTTCGGTGGTCGATACTTTTTCCCCTCTTTGTTCCTGAGGTGGTGAAGGTTTTTCTTTAAGTGCAGAGAGGCATGATAAAGCCCATTCATCTGTTGGATTAAGTTTTAAAACTACGAAAAGTTCTCTTTCTGCTTTGTCTTTATCACCAAGATTAGTATAAATCTCAGCGAGTTTCTTATGAGCATATAAATTATCAGGAATTGCATTAATAACTTTCTCGAATTCAGTTCGTGATTCATTTAACATACCTTTTTCCATATATATCTTTCCAAGAGAAACACGAGCACTCAGATAGTTAGGTTGTCTTTCAAGACCTTTGGTAAGTACATCAATTGCTTCTTCGAGCATACCGGCTTTCTTATATTCTTCAGCTAATGGAACAAATAACTTTGAATTCGGGTCTTTCTCAATTTTTTCTTTTAATCTTTCAATATCTTCAATTGCCATACTATGCCCAAATTTTCAACGAAATTTAAAAAAAAGTCAAGTTCTTAATTCAATCAGTCTGTCTAAGATTGCATGTGCAACAGAATCTTTGCTCATGATTGGTAGTTCCATCTCTTTTTTTGTATCAATAATTACAACCTTATTTGTATCAACCTCAAACCCTGAACCTGCCTCTGTGACATCATTAAATATAATCATATCCATATTCTTTCTCTTTAGTTTTTCACGAGCTCTTGAAATTTTTTTCCCTGTTTCTGCTGCAAAACCTATAATAAATGGCCTTTTATTTTTTTTGCCTATCTCGGTAATAATATCCGGTGCCTGTATGAGTCTCAGAGTTAGTGCCTGAGATTTTTCTATTTTTTCACCTGCTGTTTCCGTAGGTTTGAAATCAGATACAGCTGCTGCCATAATAAATACACTTGATGAATTGCACTCCAGCCTGACAGCTTTTAGCATTTCTTCAGATGTTTCAACATTAATAAATTTAACCCCTTTTGGATAAGGTAATGAAGAAGGGCCGCTTATTAATGTTACCTTAGCACCTCTCTGTAAAGCAGCTTTTGCCAGAGCATATCCCATCTTTCCAGAAGACCTATTTGAGATAAACCGTATAGGGTCAATGTACTCTCTGGTTGGACCGGCAGTAATAAGAAATTTTTTACCTGATAGATCCTGATCTGTAAGTGATGCCTCAATATGTTCGATAATCTCAGAAGTATCAGCCATTCTACCCATGCCTTCTTCTCCACAAGCAAGGGCACCTTTTTCAGGTCCAACCTGTATAATGCCGTGGGATAAAATAATGTTCAGGTTTTCCTGAACTGCTGGATTTTCATACATCCTCCAGTTCATTGAAGGAGCGATAATTATTTTGCCCTTGAATGAAAGAAAAGATGTGCTTAATAGATCGTCTGCGATACCCCTCGCAAGCTTGCCAATAATATTTGCTGTTGCAGGTGCAATAACCATTACGTCTGTATTGGCAGACAGAGAAACATGGGAAAGGGGATCTGTGAAAAGTTCTGAATACACTTTATTCTGTGAAACAACTTCGAGAGTCAAAGGAGTTATAAACTTTTTGGCGGCTTCTGTCATTATGACAGTTACATTAGCGCCTTTCTCTTTAAGTCTTCTAATTAAATCAACAGACTTATATGCAGCAATTCCACCGGTAACTCCAAGAAGTATGGATTTATTCTTCAGCACCTTCCTCTCGTTTTTCAGCGAAGAGTCCCTCAATTGCTTTTTTATCCATTGATTCCTTCTCATGGAGATAAACCTTTAGATCTTTTTCAAATTCTGAAAGATCTTCAGTCGTAATCTCTTTCTTTTTTTCTTCGAGAAGTTTTCTGTAGTCAAATTTCTTTGCCTCTTCTCTTGCCTTTTTTGCTTCGAGGCCAGTTAAAAATTCAATGGTATTATTAATTGTTTCTTCAAGTGCGATAGTAGTAATTTTTCTTGCTTTTGTTCTGACTCTTGGTTTGGCACCAACAGCAAGTTCCTTTGCTCTCTGTGATGCTATTGCTATAATCCTAAACCTTCCATCCAGTTTTTTATTGTCATATTCTATTGGAAGTGAAATTATATCCATTTTATTTTGCCCCCTGATTTAAGAAATTTTCTTTTATCCACTGAGAATTAATCATTTCACTTTTCGCTCTTTGTGCAATGATTATTGCTTCTAACTGTCTTATTGCATCTTTAAAGATATCATTAATTATAACATAATCATATTTAGAATATGTCTTTATTTCATAAATTGCTCTTTCAAGCCGTTTCTTTAATGCTTTTGGTGAATCAGTCATCCTTTTTTCAAGTCGCTCATTCAATACATCAAGAGAAGGAGGTAGTATAAAGATGAAAACAGCTTCTTTAATTTTTTTCTTTAACTTCATAGCTCCTTGAGTATCAATATCGAGAATCACGTCATTGCCTGATAAAAGTGAATCTTGAATTCTTTTCTTGAAAGTTCCATAAAGTTCTCCATGAACCTCAGCCCATTCTAAAAATTCATCCCTCTCAATCATACTTCTGAATTCTTTCCTGGAAATAAAAGTGTAATCTTTGTCATTTATTTCTCCAGGGCGCGGTTGGCGTGTTGTATAGGAAACAGAAAATTTCAGATTAGGTAGTCGTGAGATAATTTTTTTGCAGAGGGTTGTTTTGCCTGCTCCAGAGGGTGCAGAGACAATGAAGAGACTGCCTTTACTCTTCTTCTGCTGCAAAAGATTCTCTCCCTTCGTAAAACCTCTGTGTGATTGTCTCTGCCTGAATAGCGGACAATATCACATGATTACTATCTGTAATTATTATTGAACGAGTCCGCCGTCCTTCTGTTGCATCGATCAATCTCCCACTTTTTTTTGCTTCTTCACGGAGTCTTTTCATAGGTGCAGAGCCTGGTGTAACAATTGCTACAACCTTTGAGGCAGAAACTACATTACCAAAACCTATATTTACGAGTACTGGACTTAGATCGCCCTTTTTCATATTTTTTTACCTCTCATTGAATATTTTGAACTTGTTCTCTGATTTTTTCAACTTCTGCTTTCATTTCAATAACAAGAGTGGAAATGGCATAATCTCCTGATTTATAACCTATTGTATTCACTTCTCTGCTTATTTCCTGTAAAATAAACTCGAGTTTTTTCCCAATGCTGTTATCATTATTCATTACCTCAAGAAATTGCTTTAAATGATTTTCAATTCTGTTTAATTCTTCTGAAATATCCAACTTATCAGCCATTATTGCAGCTTCCTGGATGATCCTTTCATGGTCAATCATTCTCTCATCAATTATAAGCTTCAATCTATCAGTAAATTTATCTTTCCATTTCACAACTTCAGTATCAGCTATTTTTTTAACATCATCGTTCATTTTCATTAACAATTTGACCCTTTTCTTCATTTCATCGTGTAGAAGATCACCTTCACGTTTTCTCATAGTTTCGATATCCGAAAGAGCTTCTTGAAAAGCTGTTAAAAGATTTTCTGTTTTATATTCTTGTATTTCTTCCATAATTATATCTTTGTAATTTGTGAGTATCTCTATACCGATTTCTCCTCCTATTGAAAATTCTTTCTGTAATTCTCTGTAGGCATTATAGATTTCTTTTGCCAGCTCTTTGTTTATTTTGAGAACTGGAGTCTTATTGTTAGCGAATGTTATAGAGACATCAAATCTGCCTCTTTTAAACCGTTCTTTAATGATATTTCTGAGAATAATTTCATGTTCATTCATCGAAGGGGGCATTTTTATAGATATATCAATAAACCTGTGATTTAATGAACGAATTTCTACCAGAAAATCTTCATTTAAAGCACTACCGAAACCTGTCATGCTCTGTGCCATGGTGTATAGAATATAAAAAATTGATAAAATTTAGTCAAATTTTTCCGGAATTTTAGAGGTTGACAGACTTGAGTCTAAAAATGTTATTTTAATTACTCTATAATAGGCGCGTAGCTCAGTGGGAGAGCGCTTCCTTGACGCGGAAGAGGCCAAGGGTTCAATCCCCTTCGCGCCTACCATATAAACAAGCACTTACATTGATTGTTCAGCAGACCATCTTCCATCGTCATTAAATCGTAACTTTAAAGGAATTATGTCTTCCGTCCTCTTTGGGAGAAATGAACAAGATAGGGGATTACTCCAACACGAACAAAAAAGGTAGTCAGTCTCATTGAGAAAAACGGAGGAAAGGTAAACTCGATGTATTCCCTAATAGGAATTTATGACTTAGCTTTTATAGTTGATTTTCCAGGGATTTCCGAAGTAATGAAGGTATCAGTTGACCTTACTAAATCCACTGGCATTTCCTTCACAACATTCCCTGCGATAACTGTTGAGGAGTTTGACAAATTGGTTGGTTAGCCGAAGCGGGTACTTCTGACCTTGAGAAGGCAATGAAAGGTCATATCATTGAACAAACTCAGATTATAGGTTTGTATAAGAGAAGATAAAAGATAATGTTAACTGATCCGGTCACAATGACATCCATTGCTATTGGATTAAACAATCACTTCAGATAACTCCTTATCAATGCCTTAAACATCTTCCCGTGATTTGGATATTTTAGATGAAGGAGCTCATGGACTATGACTTCATCGAGGCGTTTTTTTGTCAGCTTCAGAATATCGGAGTTCAAGGTAATTCTTCCCCTGATTGAGCAACTTGCCCATTTGTTTTTCATTTTACGAATATGTATCTCAACAGGCTTAACCCCTATACGTTGAGACCATTGCAGAACTTCCTGTTTCAATTCATTAGGGGTAATCATCTTGTCCTCCCTGTCAATATCCGCATTACCTTTTTAACAATATCAACGCAATTCTTTATACCTGCTTTGACCAAGATTTTATAAAACTGTTTAGTAATCTCTCTCTGATGAGCCTCGCTTGTTTTCCAATGAGGGTATTGCTCAAAAGCCTTTTTCATCTGTATCGCATTTTCTTCAGCATTGACGACACCCTCTTTTTTGAACAGCCACATAGTAGCAAAGACCTCAACAGGCATATTCTTATCTATTTGTTCTTTTTTTGCTGAATTAATCTCCTCTATAATCTTTTTAAGTTCTTCCAGAGTTTTCTGCGTTGTGAGCTGTCTCTCTTTGAAAAGCCTTGCAATTTCTTCCGCCCTTTCACCAATAGATATAAGATATGGTGAAGTATCAACATTCTCTTGGATAGTCTTTGTGATACTTTTTATAAGATTAAATATTTTCTCTGTATCTGATGCCTTGCTTTCTTCAATCTTCTTTAAGGTTTCCTCATTAATCTCATAGATCTCAAGGGCTGGTTTTATTGCTCCACTCTCAGTATGTTCCTGAACGAGCTTTACTGTTTTCCTTAAGAAGTCCCTGTCGATAGAAATACCTGGATCATATGCCTCTTTCAATATTCTGTAGAACCTCGTTAATGTTTCATAATCATTTATGTAAGGTCTCAAAAAGGCATCAGGAGATAGTATCTCATAGATATCTGCTATTTCCTTAAAAAAAGTATAAAACTCATGCCTTGTTTCTTCATCCATAAAATGATTGAGAACTACCTCAACTGCTTTATCTTGTGATTTATCTTTGATAAGGCGCAGATAATTACTCTTTGCCTGTTCCATTAGTTCGGCAAACCTTGTCTTTAAAATCTCAATGTCATGAACAATTCCTTTAATGTCTGACGAGTCAAATGCAAGGGCTTTTTCGAGATTATCGAATATTCCTACAAAGTCAAGGATAAATCCAGAAGGTTTCTTTCTGCTTTCCCCATCCTCATAGGGTCTATTTACCCGTGCTATTGCCTGTAAGAGCACATGGTCACGCATAGGTTTATCCAGATACATGCAGTAAAGAATTGGAGCATCAAAGCCTGTTAAAAGTTTCTCCGTTACGATAAGTATTTTGGGTAGTTCATCAGGTTTTCTAAATGCGACCCTTATTCTCTTCTCCTCTTCTTCAGTTAGATGAAACCTTGATAATTCAACAGGGTCATTAAAACCTGGACTGATTATAACTTTTGAGTATTCAACTGGGAGATGTTTATCGAGCATACGTTTATATATAGTGCAGGCTTCTCTATCCACAGCAACAAGAAAAGCCTTATATCCCATTGGCTCTACATATTCTTTGAAATGGTCTGAAACGTATTTGGCTATCTTCTCCATGCGTTCTTCTTTCTTGAGCATGTTTTTCAGATTAACAGCCCTTTCGAGGACTTTATTCAATTCCTCAATGTCACTTATTCCCTCTGCATCGGCAAGCTCGAGGAATTCCCTGTTGAGGACTTCCTTATCCACCTGAAGCTCGTTAGGTGCAAGGGTATAGTGAAGGGGAACGGTGGTGTTGTCCTCTATTGATTCAGCTATACCATATTTATCAAGGTAGCCCTTTGGTGGATCATCTATGCCAAATGTTATGAATGTGCCTTTACCATATGATGTCTTATCAATTGGTGTTCCTGTAAATCCGATATAGGTAGCATTGGGCAAAGCTCCCATCAGGTAATTACCTAATTTTCCTCCAGTAGTTCTATGGGCTTCATCAACAAGGACAAAAATATTATCTCTCGTATTAATATTCTCTGGCATCCCCTCAAACTTATGTATCATTGATACAATCAGACCTCTTTTATCCTCCTGAAGGGCTTTCTGTAAATCTCTTTTGCTTTGTATCTCTATTTCTTCCAATTCTTTCTGTGTGTAACCAACAGATGAAAGGTTTCCAAATAACTGTGATTCAAGTTCATTTCTGTCTATAAGCATGATGACGGTGGGATTATCAAACAGTGGATTTTCGATTATCTCTTTGGCAGCTACAATCATGGTATAAGTTTTCCCTGACCCCTGCGTATGCCATATTAAGCCTCTCTTTTTGGCTTTATCTTCAACACGTGAAATAATCTTCTGCACTGCCCTCATCTGATGAGGTCTTAGAACTACCTTTTTAAGTTCATCATCCTGCCTTGTAAACAGAATAAAGTCATTTA
Source organism: Nitrospirota bacterium (assembly GCA_013388455.1). Lineage (NCBI taxonomy): Bacteria > Pseudomonadati > Nitrospirota > Nitrospirota bacterium. Next base: position 83,617 of record JACAFF010000040.1, on the reverse strand, counting down.
GGATTCTGATTATCCTTTCTTTGTCAAAGAAGGATTTTACGAGAGTTTCAAAGTCTCCTTCCTGTTCTTCCTTCCAGTTGAAAAGACCCTTTCTTATGGTGTTCCAAGTCGCTCCATAGTAATAACGGATTAGATGAGTAAGGGCATATATCTGCAGTATAGCCATAATCTCAGGGACTTCATTGTGGTACCTCCGTATCTGGTCAAGGGATTCTGCAATGCCATTAATCTTATGAGCTGATTTTGTTTCTGCAATAAAGACTGGGATACCATTGATTAGGAACACAATATCTGCCCGTATTGTCTTCCTGCCATTAGTAAAGCTGAATTCATCGGTGACATGAAAGGTGTTGTTATATATATTTTCTGTATCTATGAACCTGACATTTCTTTCTCTCTTTTCATCGGGGACAAAGACCTGCTTTAACCCCTTGAGGTATTCCCATGCTGAAAGGTTGCCTTCAATGTTTGACGGGAGTGTTTCTATTTTCTTTAGCAGTTCCTCAGAAAGGCTCTGGGTCATGAAAGCGTTGAGCTTTTGTAGTTGGGTAATAAAGGTATCTCTGAAGACAAGCCCTGTCTCTCCACATCTCCAGTTCAGAGCATCATCGGGTGTTATGTAAGTCCAGTTGATTTCGGCAGTGTATTTTATAAGGGGATTTTGAACAGATTGTCTTTCGTTGCCTAACGGCATTGTTTAAAGTATTCTAACGTGTTGCAGTTGCACTGACCAATTCTTCAATTTCCTGCCCGAACTCTGAAAAATTGAGAATAGTAAACCCTGTAATTTCCCCTGTAACAGGATCAAAGCGAATCAACAAATCCTCTCCTGTGTCCAGAGTTTCACTTGTCTTAGGTTCTCCAAAGGACACATAAAGAACATCTGCCTCCTCGTCGTAGTAGCTGTTTACAGTTTTACCCTGTGGAAGTTTTATTTTTTCCATATCAATTTCCTCCTGAAAGACGGTCTCCTTGTGAAATATGATGTAATGAGGAAACCATCTGTCTTTTGTAATTTATATACTACAACAAAATACTTGTTTTCAGTAATTGGGGTTTTTTTATACTTTCTGATTGCTATCAATTCCCCTTTATTTCCCTCCTGTATGAAATCAGGCATCGAAATTGTTTCTTCAATAAATTTTTCCTTGCCAACTGTTTCGGGATGTCTTTCTTGAATATGTTTCCACCGTTCCTCAGATAATCTTATGTTCCTTCCTTCGTAATCTACAAATAGCATTCAGTTTCTCTTTTTAATTCACCCTTATATATCAAGGTCTTTGACCCTAATTTTACCTGTCATTAAAAGAGAAAGCAAAGTTTTAAAAAGAGCTTCTAACGAATTCTTCTTGGTATTTTCAGCTTCTATCTTTTTATCAATGGCTGATAAAGATTCGGCAATCTGATGTTGCTCAGTGAGAGGAGGAAGAATAAGAGGTATTCTCTGTATTATCTGTAGGTTCAAACCACTTCTGTCTTTATCACCAGTAAGATTCCTTATATAAACGTAAATAAAAGAAAGATAGTAATGAAGATAATAATAGTGGAGTTGTTCATTAGAGATCATACAAGCTACAGACTGATTACATGCACATTCTGTCTTTAGAATAGCCGTTGTACCTCTTGTTTTCCCCCTTCCTGCTAGGGCAATCACAACGGTATTTTTAGGTAGAAGCCTTGCATTTGAATTTTCTAACCCTTTTTTTGATATATATGTATCAATTTTAGTTATAACACTACCCTGAATTTCACCTGATTTCATCCATGGGATTTCAGCAGGAAGCCAATATTCCTTAACTTTAGTTTTTGGAGTTCCACCAGTTAAGACCTTGCAATATTTGCCAAGCATACTCACTTCCCAATGCTCAGGAATCATCCCGATCTCTGTCTCTTTCAAAGGCACACCCCCCTCTATTCCCCCCTTATTAAGGGGGGATGAAGGGGGGTAAGGCACAGGTCCATAGGTGAAAAGATGCTTCATCATGGATTTCTTGAATTCCTTTAATGCTTTAATGACATTTTCAGTTTTCTCTTTTGCTTCCTGTACGGCTGAAAGAACAGAGGCAATTTTTTGTTGTTCGGAGAAGAAAGGTAATGGTAGCTGAAACTCTCCTAATCGCGCTCTTGAAAGATTTGGAATTGTTGTCTTATTTCCTGCACCAACATATAATCCAAGCAGTAACATAGAGGCTTGCATCCAATACATAAAAAACTTGGGGAATGCTTCATTTTTTCTTAAAGGTCTCAGGCGATGAAGATGATTTTGATAACAGCACTTTTTAATTTGACCTGACCACATTGCTGTTCTCCCTATATCACCACCTTCACAAATAAGCAAATCATCAGTCCTTAATGCCATTTTATCAACTTCTTCTGTAGAGAAATCCATGTAATCTAAATTTGTTAAATCTATCCTGCCCCAATAAACATTTGATGTTCTTAAGAATGGATACGGTGATATACCCCTTCTGTGTTTTGGCGATAATGCTTTACCCTGCTGTATTTCAAACAACTGATTCAGTTTCTTCACTTCCCAGTCTTCCGGCAATAATCCTATCTCTGTCATTCTGAAGCCGTTTGAATTATTCATTTCGTCCCATTCTCATTTTGAGTCAGCCTTCTCCAAACTCCCCTCCTTGATTAAGGAGGGGTCAGGGGTGGTTGTTTAGAAATAAAATAATGCATCAGGTTACTACCCCTTCCTAAAATACGAGGGGAGCTATTAATGAAATCATATTTCAAATCCCATCTTTTCTAAAATGTCTTTTAACTTCTTATCAGCGATTGCCCTTTCTTCCTCTGCCTCTTTTAACAAAACTATTGCTTCTTCTACTGGTAAAACTTCCTCTCCACCATTCTGTGAAACATATCTTGAAGGACTGAGGTTATAGTCATTCTTTATTGCTTCTTCATTCTTGATAACCTTGCTGATACCTTCCTCATCCCTCCACCCTGAATAAACTTCATAAACCTTCTGAATGTTCTCATCAGTCAGATAGTTTTTGGGTCTGCCTTTGGAAAAGAGCTTTGAGGTATTGATAAGAATAATTTCACCCTTTTTCTTCTTTTTCTTATTTATGACTAAAATGATTCCTGGGGCTGTGGTGTTATAGAACAGGTTCTCAGGCATCAGGATAACTGCTTCCACCCAATCTTTTTCTACAAAGGCTTTCCGTATATCTCTTTCCCTATTTGCACCCTGATTACCACTTCCCCTTGAAACTGCTCCTGTGTCCAAGACCACTGCCATTTTCCCTTTCTCGTTCAAAGAAGCAAACATATGCTGAATCCATCCCCAGTCTGCACTTGAAGAAGGGGGATACCCATAAATAAAACGATTGTATGCATCTTTTTCATAAGTAGATTGTGCAAAATCTTGATTCCACATTGGATTGGCAGTAACCTTATCGAACTTCTTGAGAGAACCATCAGAATTGAGGAACTTTGGGTTATTCATAGTGTCTCCGAGCGCGATATCTGTTTCCATGTCATGAATAAAAGCATTCATCTTTGCCATAGCATAAGTGGTGTGTAATATTTCCTGTCCATAAAATTTCAAAGGTGTAACTGAGAAATTATTTTTAAATTTCCCTCTGAAGCGCAAATAACTTTTGATAAGAAGTCCTCCAGAGCCACAACAAGGGTCATAAATTTCATCTCCTGGTTCAGGGTCTAAGATGTAAGACATTAATATTGCAACTTCTCTGGGCGTATAGAATTCTCCAGCACTCTGTCCAGAGCCTTCAGCAAATTTTCTCAAAAGATATTCATAAGCCCTTCCCAATATGTCAGGCTCTACATCCTTCAAACCGAGCCTGTATCTTCCTAAAACTTCTATTAGAGCCTTTAGTCTGTCATCGCTGATAATTCTCTGCCCTGCTGCTGTAGCATTAAAATCTACTATGTCAACGACACCCTGAAGTTTTGGATTTTCCTTAGCAATAGAACGGACAGCACTTGTCAGGTATTCACCGATATTTGTTGTCTGTTTTGATATGTTCGTCCATCTTGCATCTACAGGTAGAAAGAATCTGACAATTGAGTGGTCTTCAGAAGCTATTTCTTCAGCTATGGGTTGATTTCCGTATTCATCTTTAAGGTTGTTTATCTCATCTTCAAAAACATCCGAAAGGCGTTTGAGGAAAATTAGAGGTAGAATGTAATCTTTATACTTAGGAGCATCAATTTCACCCCTTATTTTACAAGCAGCCTCCCATAACCAATTTTCAAGGGTGCTTACGTCTAAGTTAGTTTTATTCACCTTTAAATCCATTCCTGAGTGTATTTTGAATAATTGTATTCATCAATTAACTTGAGAATAGTCTTATCAGTTGGAGATATGAAATCTTTTACTTGTTCTGCAATAGCTTTTACTATTCTACAAAATCTAACATATTCTTCAGCAGGGTTTACAGAATAGTAACATCCATAGGCTTGTGCTATTTTATTATCCCAAAGAGGCAAAAAGTCAGGAGCTAATAGGTGCAGAGCTTTTGAGACTGCTACCGGGCTTGATTTGCCTTTTAATCTCCCTTCACTTATTTGTAACGCTTTATGAAAGTTATTGAAAAGGTTTTTGATGTCTCTTTCGTCATCTCTCTTTAAATTAAAAATATTTCTATTTCTGAACTCTTCAAGTTTTGGGATGTTATTCTTTATACACTTTTCGAGCTTGTCATAGTCAAACAAGCCATATCTATAGAATGCGTGGTTCCATGTAAATAATAAAATTCCTAATGCATCGGACATATCTCTTGGACTACCCCAAAAATGTTTAACTAAGAATGTGGCAACTTTATACATAGAATCACGCTTCTCACGCTTTTTAAAAGCATTACAGCCCTTTATGAATTCGTCTTTATCAGGAATTTCAATATCACCTTTTCCATCTATCTGGGTCTTATTTATAGAATTTATTTCTCTAGAAGCAGTTTTTTTAACCCAAAAAGCTTTTCCTTCCTTATAAGAGGTTAAAAAACCTTCTTGTTCTAAAAGAGGCAAGACATAACTTAGAAACTGAGGAGATTTACCCATCCCCTGAAGCATTTTCCCAAGTGAATTAGGTGGCGGATTATCACGACAAGCACCCATTTGAATTATGCCTTTTTCTTTAATAGCATTCTTTATAAATTTTATTGTTTTGTTGTCAATAAAAAGCATTGTACCTGTTCTCTGTCCATTATCATTTATCGGATAGATTACCAAGGAGGAATTTATCGATCCTTTGTAAAGAAAGGGTTTCTTGGTAAAAGTGAATCCCCTCTGTTGCATTGGTCTCCTAAAAATCAAAACCAAAAAATCCCATTCCACTTTTTGGAAATAGGCTCTAAAGATTCTCCCATATATATCCCATTTTAAAAATACCGATTATTTCTCTCTGGGTGGTATATCGCAGAAAATAGCAAGTTTCATGGTTTCTTATTTGATGCAGAAATATATAAACATAGCTCCACTTTTTACCTTATTTTCAAAAATTATATCATATTTTAACTTTTCTTTAACGTTTTTGATCCCGTTGGTTTAGACAAATGGTGTAAGGTGTAAGACATAGCGTTTGGCCTGAAGAAGTAATACACAAACAGATAATATTTTCAGTAGCAACCGAAAAATTCAGTCATAGCTTCCTCAATTAACCCTCTCAGGAAGTGATAGAGGTTGGGAGGTGAAAAGAATGGGGTCAGACTTGTTTATTGCGAATTGATAGATGATAACAGATGATATGCTATCTTGATGCATGGCAAGGAAGCCAAGGATAGAGTATGAAGGAGCATTTTATCATGTCATCACCCGTGGGAATCAACTCCAGAGGGTATTCAAAGGGGATGATGATTTTCAGAAATATATCAGCCCTCAAAAATTCTTCAGGGTATAAACCAGATTTACACAATGTATTACAACAGGAGATACAGGACTGTTGGGCATTTATTACAGCAAGGGAATTTGGGTATAAGTGTAAATAAATAGCATCTTATCTTCAAAAAGACCCATCGGTTATCACCAGATATTTGAAAGATGATTCCACAATATCAAAAGAAATAGGCAAAATTATAGATTATTTAGGCACGAAGAGTTCTGTGAGAATTCGGTCTGCTTTGTTTGGGGTCACACCTTGACATAGAACAATTGTCTCTCTATTTTCTCTACCTCTCTTCTTAATCTTGTGTCTTCTTTCAATCTTCTTTTAAACCGTTCATATATCTTTGCTACTGCAGAATAACTTAAATTACTGAAATATTCTCCAATCTATATCTTTGAGTAAAAGGGATTACGTAAGGTCACTTTGTCTTTTGTCAAGGTGCGACCCCAGAAACAATCACCCCTTAATGTCGCATATGTGTCTTAACTTTTCCATAGTTTTCTAATTTTTTCATCTTACCTTACCCCTTGTGTTTTCCTTGTAGAAACTGGATAGGCAGAGGTTAATTAAGCAGAGCAAATGGCATTTTAACTTTCAGGAAATATGCGCAAGGGTTGGAAAATTTCAAATTGGAGGCTAAAATAGTTTCATGCCAGTAAAGAAGATACCAAAACCGACTTCCGGCGGACTGATTCTTTCCTATAAATGTTCTGCAGAGTGCAGGCACTGCATATACGCCTGCTCGCAAAAATGGAAAGCAGACCCTATTTCTGAAGATGACCTCGAAAAGATACTCAAACAGCTTTCAGGAAAGATAATGCCGAGTGTTTTTGGCCCGAAGAAGGTTGGTCTGAGTGACGGTCTCCACTTTACAGGTGGTGAGCCGTTTCTGTATTTTGATTTGCTGTGTAAGGCAGTGGAGATAGCTGACAGGCTTAATATCCCTTCAACTTTTGTAGAGACTAACTGTTTCTGGGCTGTTGACGATGCAACCACGAAAGAGAAGCTCAAGCTGCTGAAGAAAAAAGGTTTAAGGGGCATTATGATTTCAGTTAACCCATTCTATCTCGAATACGTCCCTTTTGAGAGGACAAAAAGGACGATACGTATAAGCCTTGATGTCTTCGGAAGTAATACGATGGTCTATCAGCTCGAATATTATAAAAGGTTTCTCCATCTTGGCATAAAGGACAGAGTGCCCTTTGAGGAATATCAGAAACTGGAGAAGAAGGAAGACCTGCTCAGAGATGTTGAATTTTTTATTATGGGAAGAGCACCTTATAAACTTAAAAATATTTTGAAAGAATATTCAACTCAATATCCAGCCGACCATTTTTTCAGTCAGGAATGTATAACCCCATTTCTTCGTGTTTGGCACAACCATTTCGATAACTATGGCAACTATATACCTGGTTTCTGCGGAGGTATATCATTCGGGGACTGCAGGGAACTGGACAAACTGCTTCAAGAGGGGATAGATACTGAACAATATCCTGTCCTCGGTTTACTGATGGATAACAATATGAGAGGGCTTTTCGAATTCGCAAAGTCTTCAGGTTACAAAGAAATAGAAGATGGCTATTTCTCAAAATGCCATCTTTGCATGGATATCAGGAAACACCTTGCCCTTAATGGAGATTTCAGGGAACTCAAACCAGAAGAATTTTACAGGCACCTAAAAGAGTGAGTTAAATTTATTGCTTCTGTTCAATGTGCCTCGCTCTTTCCTGTCAGATAATCCCCAAGGAGCCCTCTGCTGTGTTCGTCTTCATGGCAATAAACACAGAGATTTTCCCAGTTGGAGCCGTCGGCAGGATTGTTCTGACTGTTACCGTCTTTATGATGCACTGTAAGGAGATGCCTGTTTTTGAAATTGAATTCCCTTCCGCATTTTGCGCAGACAAGCCCGTGAATTTTCAGAGATTGTTCCCTGTAGTTTAAGGAAGCAGATGAATCTGCTTTTAATTCACGAACAATCTCAGCAACTGATTTGTCAATCTCCGGCTTTTTGGGTTTAGGTTTTCTAATTTTTCGATGTCTGATTCCCAAAACCATCCTCTATGTTTCTACAAAATGCAATTGTTTTTAATATTAACACAAAATTGCCGATAGAGATTCTGAATCAAGTTCAGTATGGCAAAGATTTTAAAATGAAAGTATAATTAATTAAGTTAAAACAATCGTATATTGTTATTTTGTATGCAAAAAATAAATATTCTCAATTCGGAATTCAAAATATTTTTAAGGGATAATTATGCTTATCCAGAATGAAGTAGAGCGCAGAAGATATAAAAGATATGCTTTCCATGAAGATATTATTATAGATGGCTCAAAGCATTGTACAACCATGGATATTAGTGAAGGTGGTCTGTATGTTTCTGCAATGCAGATTTTTGAAAAAGGGAATGTTATTGAAATTACTATACCCTTTGGGGAACAGAATATAACAGTAAAAGCAAAAGTTCAATACTGTCAGCCAGGAATTGGGATGGGCATTATGTTTATAGATCTGAATGAACAACAGAAAATGCTGATTAAGAAATTAATTGATAGAATAAAAGAAAACACTTCTGAGTAACATAAACACTATAAAATAAGAGTTTCTCCTTCATGCAAGATTTTAAGATTTTTTATTCGTAAGGTTTCGAGTTCTCTTTTTATGACACTGTAATATTGAGGTTTTATATGGGTGATGCATATCTTTTCTGGTTTATTTCGGAATTTGAATAGTTCTTTATTTAATAGGCTTGGAGTAAGATGTCCTGTTGTGAGTGCAATTTTCTGCATGCTATCAGGGAAGGAGACATCTATGATAAGACAATGTATTTTCCTTGTTCCAAGCTTGCGCCATGTATCACTTGTTGGTCCAGTATCTCCAGTATAAAACAAACATTTTCCTCTTCTATCTTCGACAAGATATCCAACTGCAGGAACAGCATGTTTAACCTTGTAGGGGGTTATTTTATAACTGTTAATCTCCAGAGATTTACCTGTTTTCATCTTCATGAAGTTTAAAATCGCGTTGTCAGAATCAGGAATCAATGTAAAATCAGGCCATACAGCGCTGTTAAAGAGATGTCTTTTGATTATTTTGATGACAGGCTGGATGCTGTATATCGTAATGTTGCGTTTCTTTTTACCGACGATTATGTTATCAGTAAAAAAAGGAATACCACGTATGTGGTCAAAGTGAGCATGTGTAATAAAGACATGCTTTATTTTCATCTGTTCTCTTTCATTAAGAACAGACGTAAAACTTCCAGCATCAAGCAAAATCTCGCTGTTAAGAAGAAAAGCAGGGGTATTATGCCCCGGGAACTCAGAACCTGAACAGCCAATAACCCTAATCTTCATTCTTCACCTACATAATATTTTTTATAGATAGGACATAGTATTTAACCCGAAAAATGCAATTAGAATAATGCAGATTATTTCTTCAGGAAACTATCTCTTAACCACCTTATGATATCATCATAAGATGGGGGTGTTATTAAAAATACCTCTATATCTTTTGGAAATTGAAGTTTAGCCCTGTCATCATCTTTCATAATGAGAAGTCCTGCATCTGTTTCTGAGAGGTTTGTATCTATAACATTTAAAATATGTTGAAGTCTTTTCTCTGAGAACTCAGTATAAAACTCAAAGACCTGCTTGAATACCTCATGTGTTATCACAACCCTGAGGCAATTACCCCAGTCTGTATAAGGTCCAAAAATTTCTTTTTTTTCCAATGGTAATAGGGTACTTCCTTCTTCAAGTTTCTTTTTAATAAACGTCGGAATGCGTTCATTAATCTTTGAAAGTATATTCAGTGCCTCTTCTCCATTTTGATAGATAATTTCACAGAATATTTTTTTTATCTTTCCTGCTGACTCCATTTTATCAATCTGTTGAATAACTTCATCCCAGTATTTATTAACTAATGTTTTGAATTCATCAGGAGCATCTTCAATAGAATATATATTTGCAACACAATAAAGTTTTCGCTTGTTTAAGAAACTCTCTGCAGAAGGTTTTTCTATTTTTCCAAGTTCAGCCATGATAATTTACTCCTCCATTGAGGTTCATTATTTATAAATTTAAATGAAAAGAACAAACAATTTCAATTTTTTTGCTCCCTTGATAAAATATTTTTTAGTTTTTTTTGGGCTTCCTTGTTTTCAGGACTAATATCTAAAGCCTTTTTATATTCTTCAATTGCTCTGTCGAAGAGACCGATCTTTTCTAATACATCGCCTTTTGCTATCTTCAGCCGAATATCATGGGGCAGTTCTTCTACCGCAATGTTTAAGATTTTTAGAGCATCTTCATAACGTCCTGATTTTATATAGTAGTTATAAACTGGATAGAAATATGAAGATTTAATATTGTCTTGTTTTTTTATTAATTCGATGGAATGAAGATATGCTTTCTCAGCAGCATCTTGCTTGCCTGTTTTATAAAGATAGTCTGCAAACATAAGATTCGGTTCAACTTTATCTGGTAGTATATTAAATATTTCATTATCATTTAGTCCATGAAGTATCAGAAGAGTTATATATTCCCTCGTTTTTTCTGGTTCCATAGATAAGGCCTTTTTAATAATTTTCATTCCGTCTTGTTTTCGTCCAGTTGACAGGAGCCATACTGCGTATCTTTTTTGCCTATCTGGATTATAAGCTTCATACTTGATTCCTGAACGAAGAAGTGTTTCAGCAGCAGACATATTGATTTCTGAGAGAAGAAGTCCATATCTCTGCAGGAATTCACCATTGACAGGATTTAATTTTACTGAGATGCTATAATGGTGCATTGCAGCAGGATTATTTTTTAAAAGTTTTTCTATATTAGCGATAGCATAATGATATCTACTATTTAGAGGGTCAAAAAATGATGCTTTATAAGCTTTTTTGCTCATTTGTTGGAGATTCTCAATTGATTTTTCATTTTGTAAATTCTCTTTTTCTATTGATGAAAAATAATATTTTCCAATAATTGTTCCAGCATAAAAGAGAAAACTCGCAACGAGAACAACACCCAATGCTATAATTAAGAAATTCGGTGGTATCCTTATTTTTTTCAGATATGTGCTATTAAATCCCTCTCTCAATCTGGTATGACCTGCTGATATAACAAAGCTGCACAGGAGGAAAAAGTATAACCCATTTGCCCCGATATAGAGATTAAAATCTGTAACACTATGCATCAGCAGGGCAATGATTCCTGAAATACTACCGATAAATAGGTATATTGAGTAGACTTCACGTCTTCTCCGGAAAACTCTATATGATTTATAGAAAATGATGACAAGAAACCAGAAACATAATAAGACTGCTATCAATCCCCCATCAGCAAAAATTTCTACATAATCATTATGAGCATGATCAACAATTTTATCCCCTGGTATTGTTCGATATTTCTGATAAATAGAGATAAAGCTTCCTAAACCTGTTCCTGTTATGGGGAAATCTCTTATAATGTTTCTGCTATCTTCCCAGATTTTTAATCTGAGATCTGCTATATTACCCTGCTGGTTTCGAATCTTCTCGAATCTCTCGAATATCGGTTCCCATCCGAACCATCCAACTGAAAGAATGATAAGAATGGAGAGGATGATTATTATAATTGCTCTCCGTCTGCTAACACCCTTTGAAATAAATAATAAGCCAAAGAATATCATTGACAAGCAGAGGCTTACGATTCCACTTCTTGAAAGAGTCAAAAAAATGGATGTAGCGATAAGGATCGAAGAAAAACCTAATAGCATATATATGTTTGTTTTCTGCAAACTGAATATCTCATTGATTTTCTCGCGAAATGATTTTTCAGGTATATATGGTTTATAAAAAAGTAACATGCTGACAACTATTGGAAATATCATTTCCATAAGTCCTGCATAATGATTTCGGTTTACATATGGGCCAAAGGGAGTTCCACCCTGTGTCAATTTCCGGAACCAAAAGATTTTTTCATTTGAAATAAGGTGCTGAAGTATAGCAAAGAAAGAGAGCACTGAGATAAAAATAATTACTATAGAGACTGTTTTTCTTAATGTTTCTTTTTTTGAAAGGAGCTGAATACTGAGAATATAGAAAGATGCATATGATAAGATTCGGAAAAATTCCATTAAAGTGGATTTTTTATTGATAGAAAAGGAGATCCATGTGTCAGGATTGTATGCAAAGACTGTATCTTTGTAGATATTATAGGTTTCAGGGGAGATGAATCTTATAATGTCAGAAGGCAAAGGTATAACCTGAAAAAAAATATAGGCTAAAAATATTATCAAAGGTATTATGCCGGGTATACTATAGAGAAATCTGTTATTTTCTATCTTACATCTATAAAGATGTAAAATCAGTGCAAGGATGGTTAAAGAAACCATTATCCCCAATGACCAGGGCTCTACAGTTCCAAAAGCAATGGGAGAAAAAATTATGAGGAAAAGATAGATATGAAAAATGACTGATTCAAGTCTATCTATATTCATTAAATAAACTGAATCTTTTATCTATTAATAGACATTTGTTTTTGATTATACATTTATTTCTTTTTTATCTGATGTGTAGTAGTTATAAAGCTTATGATAATAATCAGCCTTTTTAATATCAAATGCATTGATAACAATCCCGAGCACATGAGAGTGAATATCATTTTCCCGTCTTCCCTGAAGTAAATTTAACCCTTTTCTCACAATATCGTAGGTTGTCTTGCCAGCTCTTGCTACAATTATAGTTCCATCGGTGATCCTGCTTAAAATAAGAGTGTCTGAGACAGTCATTAGAGGTGGTGAATCCCAGATGATGACTTCGAATTCTGTATTTACAATTCTTATAAAATCTTGCATTCTTTTAGAACCAAGGAGTTCGGAAGGATTTGGCGGAATCGGACCTGAAGAGATAACACAAAAATTTGAAAGAGGTCTCTTGTATAAAGTATTTATGTCAGGGGTAGCTCCTGCAAGATAAGTACTCAATCCACTTAAATTATTTAATCCAAAGATTGAATGGATGCGAGGTTTTCTTAAATCAGCATCAACGAGTAAAACAGAATGTCCAGACCTTGCAATAGTTACCGCAAGGTTCACAGATGTGACGGTCTTCCCTTCCTCTGGCCCTGTGCTGACGATCAGTATATTTTGCGGTGGTTTATCAGAAGACGAAAGAAAAATGGATGTGCGGATAGTTTTATAACTCTCTGCATAAATTGATTGGGGTTCTTTCAGGATTATGTCTGTAATATTATCATCTTTTTCTCCTAAGAGAGGGATTGTGCCAAGAACTGGGACCCCCAATTTTGCTTCAACATCTTCAGGTGTTTTGATGGTATTATCAAGATACTCAAAAAAGAATGCTATTCCAACACCACCGAAAAGACCTACCAGTATTCCTAAAAGTATATTGAGAGTTTTTCTCGGTTTTACAGGAGTTACAGGTTTCTCTCCCTTTTCAACAACCCACACATTAACATCTCGTATCTCTTCGGTAACACTCTGCTCTTTAATTCTTTTAATGAGTGCATCATAGAGCTGTCTGTTTGTCTCAACCTCTCTTGTCAGGACTCCATACCTTATAAACTTTTCGTTGAGATCAAGGGCTTCAGCTTTTGTATTTGAAAGCATTCTTTGAAGATTTGCCTCGTTTGCCCTGGCTAATTCGTATTCATTTTTTATAGTGCCTATGACCCTTTTAATCTCCTGTTCCTTCTTTTGCTCAAGTATTTTTAATTCTTCTTGTGCCCGTATCATGGAAGGATGCTTTTGTCCATATTTTTTTGAAAGGTCTTCAATATTCTGTTCTGCCTTCAGAATCTGACTGCGCAGTGACTGAATTGTATTGTCAGATGCGATTGCAGGTATTGTTTCAGCATCTTTTAAATCAGGTGATAAATTCATTACTTTATAATAAAGCGATTCTATTTCTTTTCTTTTTGTCTCTGCCTTGATTAATTGGGCATTAAATTCTGAAAGTTTCTCAGGAGTTATAGCAATCTTATCCTGTAGGGTAACAATATTGTTTGCCTTCATATAATCCTGTAAAGCTTGCTCCGATTTTTCGAGCTTTATTTTTTCCTCCTCTGCCTTCTTGGTCATCCATTCCAGAGAGTATCGAGAAGCATTCATCCGCATCTCGAGAATCTCATCAATATATGCCTGTGCAACTGTATTAGCAACAATTTCAGCAAAATCAGGATTCGTTGACAGGAAGCTGATATTTACTATCTTACTGTTCTTTACAGGAGTAACAATGATTCCACTGCTTATTATATTGGTTAAAATTTCTGTCCTTGAAGTTTTTTGATCATCAGAAAATATTTTCTTTGCATCCTTGAAATACTTCTCATAAGTATTTTCGAGTGAAAGCATCTTGACTACTTTTTCAGCTACAGACTTACTTTTTATTAATTGGTACTGGGTTTCATAGAACTCTGGATCATAAGGCATATAATATGGATACATCATTGATAGATTATAAGGCTCAACTTTTTCAATAAGAACTTTTGTAGTTGCTTTATAAAGCGGAGTAGATGACAGAGTACCAATGATTACAACAACACATACTATGATGAAAAAGGTATAAACAGTATACCTTCTCTTATAAATAACTTTCAGATAATCTCTTAAATGAATCTCTTTTTCTTCCATTATTAAAAGAAACTCTCTGGAACTACTATCACGTCATCGGGTAAAACAGGTTCATCCATACTCGCCTTTTCTATTACCTTTTCCTTCCCTTCTGATTTTCGGATAATCTTCACCCTACTTTTTGAAGCTTTATCGGTAAATCCACCTGCCATAGTTATTGCTTTTATAACAGTTGTATCTTCCTCGAACTTGTATGCATCAGGTTTTTTTACCTCACCTGTCACATAAAAAACCCCGGCCTTTGTAATGTATACACTATCGGAGTCCATGATGGGGATATCGAGCGAAGTATCTCCTTTTTCTATAAGCATTTTTAGATCAACTGTGATAATATTTTCAGCTGAACTGTCGGGATTTGTTTTTCTTTTTATAATAGCCTTATCACCCGCATCTTTTGTCAATCCACCTGCCTCAGATAGTAGCGCAAGAAATGTGGTTTGTCCAGGAAGGACATAAAGCCCGGGTTTGTTGACTTCTCCCATAATAAATGCCTTTTTACTTCTGAATTCCTGGATAAAAATATTAACCTGTGGATTTATGATATATCCATCTGCAAGAAGTTTTGATATTTTTTCAGCTATCTGGATGAGAGTTAAGCCTTTGACCTCAATTTTACCAATTAATGGAAATATAATTGTTCCTTCACCACTTACCCGTGTTACAGTTGTCAGATCATCATGGTCATAAACGGTTATTTTGAGGACATCTCCTTCACCTATAATATAATCCTGACAATACGAATGAAAGGGATTTGATAAAATGAGAACACCCATAAAGATTATCACAAAGTGATATTTTTTCATCTTATCGCTCTATTGTGACCATCAACTTATATTATAGAATAAAAAAAATCAAATTGAAATTTATATATACGAAAGGTAACCCGGATGCTGTTAGGTTATAAGGCAGCTGTGATTCTGAAAAAAATTGAATTGGTCTTATAATCGAAAGAAGAGAAATTTGAATCCCTTCTTGTATGAATAAATCCGATAGCGGTTTTCAGCCATTCCCTGAAATCATATTGAATTGAAAACATTCCCGAAAAATAATTATCTTCTCTTTCTTTTGTTTCACCTGCAAAAGTCAAAAGCCCGTTGTAATTGTCATTTTCATAAACAAGTTTTATATCAGCTGTAATTTTTCCTGTAACCTTTTGAATATATTCAGCTTCAAATGTATTAGAAAGAATAAAATCCGTTGTTGCAATATTCGTTTCGGTTGTTCTTCTCAATGCCCGAAGAAGGAGGGAAGTCTTGGGAGTGAATTTGTAATCAATCTGAATTTCAAGAATAAAGTCACTATCTTCTTCGTTATCAAACGAAAATTCTTTTACACCATATCCAACCTTTATACTTCCCTTTGATTTAGCAGTTGCATCCCATTGGATACCTGCAAAATAGTGTTGTTCTATACTGCTTGACGTCTGTTCTTTTTTATAATCAATATCAAGATATTCATATTCTATAAATAGTGCTGTTTTAGGTTGAAATTTATAGAAAACATATCCATAGATGGAGTTGTCGTTACGATCTCTAAAATCATTTCTTTCTTCATCATAGTTGACAGAGAAAAGAGAATAATCAAATCGCAGCCTGAATCTTTCACTTATATCATATACCCCTATTCCATGGAATAGATTTGTCTTGAATGTATCCAGTTCCTGAGAAATACCCGTGCCTCTAACATCGTGTGAATCTAAATACTGATCAACAACCTCGAAAGAAAGACCACCCTTTAAATTATATTGAAAAAATCCCTCAAACCTGTGATTTACAGTGTCTTCATCAGTGAACTCTGAAAATTCCTCGATATCCGCATTATAAAAAATATATGTTTGATAACGCCTGAAATACTCTGGTTTATACCTACTAAGTGTATAGCCACCAGGTGATATATTAGAGGTCTCTATCTTTAGTAACTTGTCATAAATATGAGGTATTGATATCCATATCCCTGGAGAAATTATGGTCACAAAATCGTTTTCTTCAGCATCATTTGTATTAAAGACATTGTCTGTATAGTATTCAGTGATGGAAATAAAAGGATGTAAATAGCCGCTTCTTCTGCCAAAGATATCCCATGAAGGTTTTTCCCTTCCAATGGGCATTTCTTCAAGAGGTTTCTTCTCTGCTACGGTCTTATATTGTGTTTCATCTTTTGGCTTAATCGGTTGAACGGTCTTTTCCTGTTCAGCAGGAAGCGTTGCTATGGAAACTGATTCCTTTTCGGGAGTTTCTACTGAACTGACATATTTCGAAACTGTTTCTGTTGGGGCAATATCTCTGGGATGACTTTCCTCTTTTACAGGAACATTAGAAACTGTGGTTTCCTTTGCGACAGGTGGTTTTGCAGATGAAATTACCATTTTCGTTTTAGAAACAGATTTTTTTGCGTAAACCCTGTATATCTTTTTTTTACTTTTTGTGAAGCCAATTCGGACAATCGTATTGCAACCGCTTTTTCTTAATTTTTCTGCATACCTTTCAGCTTCCTTTCTTGTCTTGAAAATACCAGCTTGTCTATATTTCTTGATTTCGCATCGAGAGACCTTTTTTGTTTTATCAGGAGTAGGGGGTATAACTTTTTCAGCTGGCTGCAGAGGGATTTGTGCTGGTGTTTCTTCCGTTATTGCTTGCTTCTTTTTTTTAGCCTCTTCAGCAGGTCTGCAGCCAAGGGCATAATAATCAAATGAATATAAAATACGTGGTATGAGAAGAAAAATAATTACTGGTAACAGTAAGTATTTTTTGCTCATTCAGTTAGTTGGTCCTGAGCATTTTTCTAAATATCATATAAATTACTTAAAATAATATATATATAATTTAATAATTGTCAAGAAAAAATATAGAAAAAGCTTTTTAATACAACGCATTATATCCAGATATCCAGATGACTTTTTCCAGACTCCCTGATATACTTTTTCAAAGGAGGTTATGAAATGCGTTATATTTATTACATAATTATTATATCACTCATTTTATCCGTCATCATAGGCTATCAATTAAGTGTTAAACCTGCTTCAAAAGAAGACGCTGCAATAAAAATCAACGAAAGAATAATCTCAAATGATGAATTCAATAAACTTTATGATACCAGGTCACCATATTATCAGGATAAAGAGGAATTTATCAATTCTTTGATTACAAAAGAGTTATTGATTCAAGAGGCACAGAAGGAAGGTATTGATAAGGAGGAATCTTTCAGAAAATCCATCCAGAACTTCTACGAACAATCTCTTATTAAGTTGCTCATGGACAGGAAGTTATCATCATTTGATCTTACCATCAAAGATGATGAGTTAAAAAAATATATTTCTTTTCGGGGTAGAAAATTATATATGACTTTTTTCAATTTTAATAATTATGAGGAAGCAAAGAAAGGTAAATATAAGAATGGAGAGCAAAAAATTATCTCTTTCGATGAACTTTCCAACGAGCTACAATTCGATATTATTTCGCTTAATGAAGGAGATATGACAGAGCCAATAAAAATAGGAGAAAAATTTGTTGTTATCAGACTCGATAGGTCGATGCCTGTTTCATCACAGATAATTTCCCCAAAGGAAAAGGAAGAGATCAGGATGATGTTGATTGAGAAAAAAAAGAGCAAGATGATAAATGACTGGGTCGCGGCTCTAAGGGAAAAAGCTATAGTTAACATTTATGTTAACGGTCAAAATCGGAGGAAATAGAAAATGAAAAGACATTGGCGAAGGAGAAACTATTTTATCAAAAAAGAACTCCAGGGCAAATATATATTTAATTTCTTTATCTTTGTAATCGGTGGAAGTATTATTTTCACGCTCATTTTCAGCCTTCTTTCCTACAATACTCTGACCGTAGTTTATAAGGACTATAATCTTCAGATAGGCAAGACGCCGCTTGTTCTTCTGATGGAAATCCTTGAATCACACTGGATATTCATTGTAACAACAGGTTTCTCAGTAGTTATTTTATCAATGTTCCTTACACACCGTTTTGCAGGTCCTATATATAGGTTCGAAAAATCGGTCGAAGAGATGATAAAAGGTAATTTCAACTTTGAGGTCAGATTAAGAAAAAAAGATGAGGGTAAAGAATTAGCCTATCTGATGAACCAACTCCTGAGCATTATGTCTTCCAGAATAAAAGAGTTGCGACTTATATCAGATGAAATTCAAGTGCAGATTTCAGATATATCAAATCTGATAAATAGTAGAGAAGGATGCAAAGAAATTTCAGCAAACTTACAGAAAATACATGATTCACAAAGAAAACTCACTGAAATACTTTCCCATTTTCAGATCAAGCATGATACTTAGATATGAACTTTTTTCTTATCAGAGTTTTTTTAATAAGTTTTATTTTTTTTATTTTTACATCGATTTCTTCAGGATTTGAACTAAAGACAAAATATGCTTTAGTAACTTATGACAATGAAACTGTTTTAAAAAAATTCAATAAAGAAGTTAAACTCGGCAGCTTATCTTACCTTTTAAAAAATAAACATTCTCTTAGCATTGAAGATGAGGTAAAAAACAAAATTGATGTAATAGTAGAAAGGGTGCAGACAATTCTTGAAATGTTTTCCAAAGATTTAACATTTAATATGGTATTTATGGCTTCTGAGAAAGATGTCCAGAACATCTTCAAGAACAAATATGGCAAAGATGTTGACTACATAGCCTTTTATTCACCAAAAGATAAAACTATATATCTCTCGATCAGGGATATAGAACTTGGGGTATTAGCTCATGAAATAGCCCATGTAGTTATAGACCATTATTATGGTATTTCAACTCCTTCTAAAATACACGAGGTTCTTGCACAATATGTGGAGACACATTTAAAAGAATGAAGATAATCAGGGTGCTGATGGGCTGATAGTCCCACCACCAGGACTGCCCCCGGGGAAACTGATTTCGACAGGTGTAAGCCCGATTGCTAAAGGAGGGCTGTATCCAAGACCTGTCTCTAAAACTTTAGCAACGTTCTTTGGGTCGGCTCCTCCGTCAATCGCACATCTCGAAACAACGTCTGAGGTAGCACCAGCCTCAATTGCACCAGTAATAATCTGCTCAAGATTAGTATTAACCTCAATAGCACATTTCACAATTATACAGACATCATGCCCCATCTGAACACATGTTTTGATTATATCCTTTGTATTTAGACCCTGAAGTATAGTTTTCTTTACAACAGGACATATATCTTTCTCAATTGCATATTGTTGAGCGATGATATCTTTTAGAGATTCTTCAGCAAAAACTTGATTACAGAACAGTATAGATATTATGACTACAATGACTATTAAAACAGAGTGTAGAATAAACTTCATCCTTTTCATCATAAACCTCTATTTAAGAATTAACAAAAATCAGGCCTTTTGTCAACGAAAATTTCATTTAAATTAAAAAGGCCTTTTCCTCCTTTTCTGTTCAGGAAAACTATGGTATAACTTTGTTTAGCTGATATTCAACAATTCCTGAAGCACCAGCCATCTTGAGCTTAGGGATTATATCACGTACGATTTTTTCATCAATAATGACTTCGAGAGCATACCAGTTAATATCGGAAAGCTGGGATATTGTTGGAGAATGCATAGCAGATAGAAGACTCATTACGCGTTTTAGTGACTTTTGGGGAACGTTCATCTTTAATCCAACTTTCTCTTCAGCAGAAAGTGCTCCCTTCAGTAACATAACGATGTTCTCCATTTTCTGTCTCTTCCACTTGTCATTCCAGGCCTTTTTGTTTGCTATAAACCTTGTGCTTGACTCAAGGATGGTCTCAATAATCCTGAGGTTATTAGCCTTTAAAGAGGTGCCTGTTTCAGTAAGTTCAACAATCGCATCAGCCAGATGTGGGGGTTTGACTTCGGTTGCACCCCACGAAAAATCAATTTCAGCACTAATACCTTTTGATTTCAGGTATCTTTTGGTGAAACCAACAAGCTCTGTTGCAATCCGTTTTCCATTGAGATCTTTTAATGTCTTTATTTTTGACTCATTTGGGACAGCAATAACCCATCTGACAGGTCTTAAGCCCTCTTTTGCATAAATGAGTTCTGCAACTTCATGAACAGAAGCATTTTGCTCTAATATCCAATCCTTTCCTGTAAGTCCGCAATCAAGGATACCTTTCTCAACATATCCTGCCATTTCTTGTGCCCTGATCAACATTGCCTCGATCTCAATGTCATCGAACGACGGATAATATGAACGGCTTGAAACGAGAATGTGGTACCCTGCCTTTCTGAAGAGTTTCATTGTTGATTCCTGGAGGCTTCCCTTTGGGAGTCCGAGTCGCAATAACCTTTTCATATTATATCCTTTCAATTAATTATGCTATTAAAAATATATGATATAATGAATTATATAATCTATCATATTTTTTATGTATTTTAAATCCTTTGAAAATCTTATTGAACAAGATACACATTATCAACGAATATTTAACTTAAAGGGTTCATCATCTGCATTATTACTTGCACTCTGTAGAAAACCTTTCCTGTATATTGAAACAACCGAAGAAAACGCACAAAAACTCTGGAGAGATATTAACTTTTATAGAGATGCATTGAAAAAGGAAAGTGTCTTCTTTCTTCCCGATCCCGATGGTCCGTCCCTCTCTGGTGAGAGAGCAAGTGTTATTTATTCACTCAGAGCCCATGATTCTCTTGTAACCTCATTTAAAAATTTATCATCACCTTTTCTGTCTCAGGAAGAACTTCGGAGAAGTCTTTTTTTTCTCCAGAAAGGAATGACATTAGGCAGGACTGAAATAGAAAAAAAACTTTATGGTCTTGGATACAAAAGTGTTCCCATAGTTACCGAAAAAGGTGAATACAGACGAAATGGATGGATAATGGATATTTTTCCATCTACTTCAGAAAAACCACTCAGACTTGAATTTTTTGGAGATGAAATAGAGACAATCAAATTTTTCGATGTTGACAGCCAGAGATCAGGAGATGAAATATCGGATTTCCTTATTTTCCCATCTGAGGAGCAGCCTTACGGGAAACCATTAATCGAACTTATGGAGGACCGAAAAATTTTCATTTCAGACTCGATACAGGAAAAAGAGGGAATCTCTGTAGACGCTGTATATCTTTCACATTATCCCTTTGATGGTTCAGGCTATGATGCAGGAGTTTTTTCGATTCAGGGTATGGGCATTTTGCCTAAGGAACGTAAAAATCTGGAAGATCTGGTAAAAAAAATAAGGTTTTTACAGATAGAAAATAAAATCGTGTTAGTGACGTCTTCAAATACACAGGCTGAGCGGATAAAAAAAATTCTGAGAGATGGAGATGTAATTGCACCGATAATCTATAAGAATGAGATCTTTGAATATAAGGGGAATGTTGCAATAACGATCGGTGAGTTATCATCTTATCTTTTTATTCCTAATTTCCTTATTCTGACAGAAAAAGAAATTTTTGGGGATAGGCTGGTTTACAGGCCTATCAAAAAATCAAAGGTTACGAGACTTCTTACATCTCTTGAAGATCTAAGAGCTGGAGACTATGTTGTACATGAAGATCATGGTATTGGAAAATTCTGTGGACTTGTTCGCCAGTCTACTGAGGGGCTGAATGAAGACCTTATTCTCATTAACTATGAAAATGGAAGGCTTTATTTACCTGTCCAGCGCATTACGAGTATTCATAAATATCATTCTGAAGAAGGCATTGTTCCTAAAATTGATAAGCTTGGTGGGAAAAGCTGGCAGAGGACAAAAGAAAGAGTCAAAAAGAAGATACAAAAGATGGCAGAAAAACTGCTTATCCTCTATGCAGAAAGGAAAGTTAGAAAAGGCTTTTCATTCAGTCCTGATACCGAATTACATAGTGAATTTGATAGTTTCTTTAGTTATGATGAAACAACTGATCAAATTCAGGCAATAGAAGATATAAAACGTGATATGGAATCTGAAAAACCAATGGATAGACTTATATGCGGTGATGTTGGATATGGAAAAACAGAAGTTGCCATGAGGGCAGCTTTCAAAGCTGTATACGATGGGATGCAAGTAGCTGTATTAGTGCCTACTACTATACTCTGTGAACAGCACTACCGGACTTTTAAATCACGCTTTTCTGCATTTCCTGTAAATATTGATTATTTGAGTAGATTCAAGATTAAAAGAGAGCAGAAGGATACGATTAAAGCTTTAGCCAACGGAGAGATTGATATCATAATAGGCACCCATAGCCTTTTAAGCAGGGGAGTTCATTTCCAAAATCTGGGTTTACTTATTATTGATGAGGAGCACAGGTTTGGTGTAAGCCAGAAGGAGAAGATAAAAGAAGTGAAAAAAGGGGTTGATGTTATTACACTTACTGCAACTCCAATCCCGCGAACATTATCTATGGCTCTTTCAGATATAAGAGATATGAGCTTGATCGAGACTCCACCTGAGGAAAGGCTTGCAGTTAAGAGTTTTGTTTCTATCTTTGATGATTCACTTATAAAAGATGCAGTAAAAAGAGAGTTAGGGAGGGATGGTCAGATATTTTTTGTACATAACCGGATAAGAGACATCCATAAGATTGCAAATTATCTTATTAATCTCATCCCTGAAGCAAAAATATCTGTTGCTCACGGACAGATGGCTGAACGAGAACTTGAGGATGTAATGCGTAAATTTTATGATGGTGAAATCAACATGCTTGTATCAACTGCTATTATTGGATCAGGACTTGATATACCGACAGCCAATACAATCATTATTAATAGAGCAGACATGATGGGACTTGCAGACCTTTATCAATTAAGGGGTCGGGTGGGGAGAGGGAAGGTTAGGGCTTATGCCTATTTTCTTATTCCCGGAGAAGATATAATTACCGAGGAAGCAAAGAAAAGATTGCAGGCAGTTCAGGAAATGAGTTATCTCGGAGCAGGCTTCAGGCTTGCTTTGAAAGATCTCGAAATCCGTGGAGCAGGGAATCTTCTTGGTTCTGAACAATCAGGACATATCCAGGCAGTTGGTTTTGACCTATACATGGAAATGCTGGAGAAGGCAATTGCTGATATCAAGGGTATAAAAATTGAGGAAGAGTTTGACCCGGTTATAAACTTGCATGTTCAGGCTTTTATCCCGGAAGATTATATTGAAGACGTGACACTTAGGTTGAGCTTATACAGAAGGGTTGCATCATCAAAGACTCACGAGTCTCTAAAAGCTCTCAAATCAGAAATAGAGGATAGGTTTGGTATCATGCCGGATGAAGTAAAACATCTCTTCGATATTATGAGATTGAAAATTATTGCACGGGATCTGCGTATAATAAAATTGCATGAGATGCATGGTAGGGTAGCAGTGAACTTTTCACCAGAAACTAAAGTTGAACCAAATTATATATTTGCATTAGCAAAATCGGAAAATCTCAGGATAAGATTTCTTCAGGACGGCTTCGAATTTTTCTTGAAGGGGAAGAGGTGGCATGAAATCTATCAAGAAATTTCAAGGATATTGGAAGAATTAAACAGGATGACCCCTTTACTTGTCTGAGTATTTCTGATAACTTTAATAAAGTCAGTTATCTCTAAGGAGAATAGATTTTGAAAAATTTATTTTATATTTTTTTATTGTTTATCTGCCTTTTTTGCTCCTGTGTAACAGTCAAAACTAAAAGAGATATCCAGCAGTCCGATGCACATTTCCAATTGGGATTGTCGTATCTTAATAACAATAATATACAGCCAGCCTTTGTTGAGTTTCAAAAAGCTATAGATTTTGATCCTGATAACAAGGAAGCACATAACATGATCGGGGTAATTTATCTAACAAAACTTGAGGACTATTCAAATGCAATCATTCATTTCAAAAAGGCACTAAATTTAGATAAGAACTTTTCAGAAGTATACAATAACCTCGGGAATGCTTATGAAAAAATTGGAAAACATGATGAGGCCATAGAATCTTATAAAGCTGCTATAGAAAATCCACTATATCATAATACGGCGTTGGCATTATATAATATCGGGATGTTATATTATAAACTTGCACGATATGATGATGCGATGGATGCCTTTAAAGAGTCTCTAAAAAGGAATTCTGATTTCTATCTTTCTTATTACGGGCTTGCTCTCTGTTACAATATGAAAGGACAATATGACGATGCTGCTGTTGCAATAAGTCGTGCGATAGAACTCGATCCCATGTACAGGGGAAATAGAGACAAGGCAATCGAAGATTTGAGAAATAGAAAAATTCGTGCTAAGGCAGAAGAAGAAAAATTTATTGCTGATTATCTGGAAATCCTGAAATATTAGATACACACGTTCGGGGCGTAGCGCAGCCTGGATAGCGCACCTGCCTTGGGAGCAGGGGGCCGGAGGTTCAAATCCTCTCGCCCCGACCAGAAAAATTATCATCTTATGTTCCTATCGTTGATGTCTTGCTCCTCATCAACATATTCCCTCTTTCTTTTTAAGAAACGTATAAAACCATAAATCATTACAAGGGTTGCAAAAGCGAAAAGTATCGTGTAAATGTTATTGCTCAGATATAAGAACCACGTGTGTTTCTTTTTCAGGTCTGCATGCCATAAGGATTCAAGTTCATGTATTGTTAATCCAAGAGCTTTGCTTATTGATTCATTGACTGAATTGCCTTCTTTCAGATATCCGAGCATCGAAAGAATCCCCTCTTTACCGTATTTTTTTTCTATAAATTCGATCAGGCTTTTACTTTCTTCGTAGGCAAGCACCAGATTTTGTTCATCTGTGGGAAATCGTTCGAGCGTATTAATATCGATTAATCTATTAGAGACGACAGCTTTTGAAAGAGTCCTTTCCTGATGCTCAACCATAAGTTCAGAGATGCCTCCGCTTACCCACTGACATATACCTTCATCAAGCCAACGGGGTAGATTCTTTTTTTCAACATGTCTGTGTAGTAAAAGATGACATAATTCATGCTGAAGTGTGGTTTTGAGAGTGAAAGGCTTTGTATATACTCTTGAAGTGTCAATAACAATAAGTTTTTTATCAGGCATGGCAAATGCGATAATAAAATCACTGCTAACTATTTTTTTGAAGTCATTTCTATTAGTAAGAACCACCATAGGAAGAATATCTATTTTCAACTTTAACTCTGTTTCGAGTTCATCACGCACCAAAGGGTATATTGTTAAAACCTCTTGAGATATATCTTTCAAATGACTTGTAAAGACCACCTCTACCTCTCGTGTCCTTTGTGAGAGAAATTCTTCAGCGTAAAGTTCAGGAATTAATAGAAAGATAAGAATTAGAGTTAGCACAATTTTCATACGATTCTATTTTGTTGTTATTGTCATGATAACGCAATATGAAAAAATATTTCTCTAAATTATTTTGGGCAAGTTTATAGTAATATATAATTGAAATGAGAGAAATTAAAGGATTCGAACATTTTTTACAAATTGATGATGAAAACGTATCTAAGAATATTGAACTCCTTAAAAATGACTTCCAACTTATTTTAGATCTGGATAATCTGTATTCTACATGTTTAAATATTACCCTTCCCGCTGATTCAAATATCATGATACCCGCATTTTTATATCTGATATCTCATCAGGAGTTTTATAATGGAATGGCTTCTTTTTTAAGGCTCCATAAAGCACAATCTTTTCGTTGTTTAAGAGCGGCGCTTGATAGCACATTTACAGCTTACTATTTATTAAAAAATCCTGATGAAACGCAGATTTATATTAATAAAAGCAGAGACTCCTCGACGTGGGAGAGTCTTTTCAGAAATATAAAGGTGACGATGAAAAACAACCAGAAAAAGTTCCCATTAGCTGAGGGACTTCCACATGTGCATGATTTGTGTAGCAAATATGCTCATGCTGACCCTGAAGGTATTTTTCATAAATATTTCATGGATAAGAAAGAAAAGAAGCTACATGTTAGGTATTTTGATTATGAAAGTTCACCTGAAGAATATAAAAAGTGGGCTGCCTTTTTATTGTTTTATTTCTACAAGATATTTCTGATTTACTGGCACGAAATGCTCAAGAACAGTGCAGGAAATATAAAGAAGGATATAGAATATCTTATTAAGGCTTATAAAATTAAGATAAGCTATGCTAAGAAACACTATGATTTTTCATAAATCTACATTCATTAAACAATAATGAGGTTTAAAAAATTCCAAAATATTGTAAGTTAAAGGTAATAACAGTTAGATTATATCAATAAAAAATGAAAAAACAAGTTAAGATAACTTCATCGCTTTTCAAAGATTTCAGCTCCAAAATTAATATCGAAGGAGAAACCTATCTCGTCGATTCAGAAGACATGGGAATCCAGAATCCAGCAATCATAACGCGGATATATCATAGAGGCAAGATTATCTATTCTCATACAACAGAATATGGAAATATCATACATGAACCGGATTGTGATGCGAGACTGAAGAAACTTATTCAAGAACAAAAACAATTAGCGATTAAAACATTAACAAAAGAAAAAACTTCTCAGAAAAAACTATATAGAGAATACCTTGCAGAGGTTGAAGAACTCATTAAATTAAATAAAAAGTATGAAGCTCTACAATTATTGACTGAAGCTTTAAAACATTATCCTAACAATCCTCTCATCCTCTCTTACAGAGGATATCTCGAAGCTGCTGTTAACAAATACTATTTTCAGGGGGAAATGCTCTGTGAAAAGGCATTTAAGGGTTTAAAGGAGCAGATGCCATTAGGTGAAAGTTTTTTCCTGCCACTTCTGTATCTGAATCTTGGGAAAGTCTATGCTGCTGCCAACAATCGAAAAGCAGCTTATGAGACTTTTAAAAAAGGACTCGAAATAGACAATACAAATGAAAATCTTCTTAATGAAATAAAAAAACTCGGCATTAGAAAAAAGCCAGCTATCCCATTTTTTAAGAGGTCGAACCCCTTGAATAAATATATTAGCAAATTGCTATACAAAATCAGAAAATAGATTTTCTTAAACCCAATCTCTTCAAAACTATGATATGCCATGTCCATTGATTCAGCCAGTGCTTTGGAGACAATAAAACCTTTTTTCAACCTGCTCCTGCCAATCCTTGCTACAGAACCATGCCTGGCTTCTTGAAATTTCTACCACAGGACGAATGACAATCTCTCCTTTACAGTTGTTCCTATATATGTTTCTTTATAATAAAAGTATTGCTAACTGCAATAATATTGCATTACTGTCAAACTAAATGCTTTTTGCAGATTGCAGACTTTTAGAAAAAAGATTATGATTAAAGCAAATATGAAAGGCTCTCTATAATGAATATCAGATTGTCAGGTACTATACAGAGAGTACATGAATTTTTCAGAAAAAACAAATTAACCCTTTCAGTAGCAGAATCCTGTACTGGAGGGCTTATAAGCCATTATATTACAGCCCTTCCTGGAGCAAGTAATTTCTTTGAGGCAGGGGTTGTTTCCTATTCGATAGAGTCAAAAAAAAAGATTTTGGGGGTTTCATCTGATATAATTTTAAAATTTGGCGTTGTGAGTGATGAGACTGCAAAAGAAATGGCCGAAAAGATGAGGGCTCTAACTAAAACGGATTATTCTCTCTCGATAACAGGTAACCTTGGGCCGGATGTCCTTGAAGGGAAAGAGAAAGGGCTAATTTATATTGCTGTAAGCAAGAAGGGGAAGACATTTTCAAGGGAGTTAAGATTAAAAGGCAATAGAAAACAGAATAAAAAAGAAGCATCCCTTTCTGCACTGGAGTTTCTTATAGAGATATTAGAGGATACGAAAATTTAAAGGGGTATTCTTTATGACAGTTAAAATACCCGAACAGATTAAACAGGAAATCGAAAAGATTGTAAAAGAGCTAAACTACCACTGCTATCGTTATTATGTTCTTGATTCGCCTGTAATATCAGATGAAGAGTATGACCGTTTATATCTTCATTTAAAAGAACTGGAGGATAAATATCATTATATTCTTCCAGAGTCCCCAACACAGAGGGTTGGAGCGCCACCTCTTGAAAAGTTTGCAAAGGTGAAACATACCGAACCTATGCTATCACTTGATAATGCTTTTTCATATGAAGATGTTGATGAATTTGAAAGGAGGGTAAAGAGATTCCTTGGTATCAGTGATGTTATAGAGTATACAGTCGAACCTAAATATGATGGACTTGCGATTGAATTGACATACAGAAACGGTTTACTTTTCAAGGCATCTACACGAGGTGATGGATATGAAGGTGAAGATGTCACACAGAATATCAGAACAATAAAATCTGTCCCTTTGAAAATCGAAGGAGTTAATGCTATCCCTGAATTAATTGATATACGTGGTGAAGTATATATGGATATTGATGAGTTCGAAAAACTAAACAGGGAACGTGAGCATAAAGGTGAGTCGATGTTTGCAAATCCAAGAAATGCTGCAGCCGGTTCAGTTCGCCAGCTTGATCCTTCAATTACCGCATCAAGGAAACTCTATCTTGCATGTTATGGGATTGGTGCTGTAAAGGGAATTGAATTCAATACGCAGTGGGAATTAATTAAATGGCTGGAGAAAACGCGTTTTCCAATTCCTGCAGTGGTAAAAGTCTGTAGAGGTATAAAAGAGGTTATACAGATAATTGAGGAAATTAAAGAAAAAAGGAATACCTTTTCTTTTGAGATAGATGGATCTGTTATCAAAGTGAATGACTTTAGATTGCAGAAGGCGCTTGGCATGAAGACAAGGGAGCCAAGGTGGGCTATTGCATATAAATTTGCAGCACATCAGGGCACAACGAAGATACTTGACATTCAGGGCAGCGTTGGCAGAACAGGAGTAATAACGCCATTTGCTATTTTTGAGCCTGTAAAAATAGGTGGGGTAACTGTATCACGTTCTACATTACACAACTGGGATGAAATGGAAAGAAAAGATATCCGTATAGGAGATACAGTATTGGTCGAGAGGGCAGGTGATGTTATCCCCCATGTCATAAAGGTTATTAAAGAGAAAAGAACTGGTAAGGAGAGACCTTTTCCTATACCTGATAGATGTCCTGTTTGTGGATCGAAAGTTCTAAGGGAAGAGGGGGAGGTAGCTGTCCGATGTATCAGGCTTAATTGTCCTGCACAGGTTCAGGAAAGGATTATTCACTTTGCATCCAGAGGTGCTATGGATATAGAGGGTTTGGGAGAAAAGAATGTAGAACTGCTCTATTCGAAGGGGCTAATAAATAATTTTGTTGATATATATAAACTGAAAAAGGAAGATATCCTTAACCTTCCACGGTTTGCAGAAAAATCAGCTCAAAATCTTATTAATGCAATCGAAAAGAGCAAACACACAACTCTTACGAAATTCCTTTATGCACTCGGCATTCTGCATGTTGGAGAATATGCTTCAAAACTCCTTGCCAAGAATTTTGAGAAGATTGAAGATCTATACAAAATAAGTCCTGAAAGAATTATTAAAATCCCTCAGATAGGAGAAAAGATCGCCCAATCGGTTGCAAACTTTTTCAATGACCCAGAAAATCTTGACACACTTAAGCTACTGAAATCACTCGGGCTTAAAATAACTAATCCTGATTTCATAAGCAAAGACAAAGAAAAAAGATTACTGGAGGGGCTTACATTTGTTATTACAGGCACATTGCCAGAGCCGAGAAATGTTGTGGAAGTATTAATAGAAAGGCATGGTGGTCATGCAGCATCTTCAGTTTCTAAAACTACAAACTATGTTATTGTTGGAGAAAACCCCGGTTCAAAATTGAAGAAAGCACAGTTGTTTGGAGTGAAGACTATTTCTTATAATGACCTGCTCAGGATAATCGAAAAGGGCAAAATTGAATGAGGATATGGGGCGAGCAGAATTCCCATAATATTTTATTAAACTTTTAGCTGTCACGATCTGCATGAATTTTATTTTACCATCACATACCTCCACTTTTACTTGTTTGACAAACATTCTGCAGAGGGGGTATTTTAATGTAGAAGAAAGAGAGCCTTTAGACATGAAGAAGAAGACATTGCAAATTTTCGTGTTTGTAATATTTATCAGCTTTATCTTTTCTTGCGCCCCAAAGGAGGTTATCCAGCCTCCTCCTAAACCTGCTAAAATTGCTGTTGTTCTTGGTGCAGGCGCTTCAAAGGGGTTTGCACATATCGGGGTGCTGAAAGTTCTCGAATCTAATAAAGTTCCGATACATATGATTGTAGGTACAAGTGCGGGCAGTTTTGTTGGTGCGCTCTATGCTTACGGTTTCAGTGCTTTCGAGCTTCAGAAACTGTCGTTTTCAATACAGAAAGATGATGTTTTTGACCTTACATTACCTGACAACGGGTTCATAAAAGGAGAAAAACTTGAAGCCTATATAAATCATATACTCCGTGATACGACTATGGAGAGACTCCGGATACCTTTTTATGCTGTTGCAACAGATATACAGAGTGGCAAAGAGGTTGTATTTGGAAGCGGAAACACAGGAACTGCTGTTCGTGCAAGCTGTTCAATCCCCGGCATATTCAGACCCCCGGTTATTTCAGGAAGGATGTACGTTGATGGAGGTGTTGTAAGCCCTGTAGCTGTTGAGGCAGCAAGGAGGCTTGGTGCTGATATAGTTATTGCTGTAGATATATCAGGCGATGTGACATCATCTGCTCCCAGTGGAACAATTGAAACCATACTTCAGTCAATAAACATAATGTATTCAAAACTTTCTGCTATTCAGCTTGCAAAAGCAGACGTTGTTATTCAGCCAAAGGTGGGTTATATAGGAAGCGCTGATTTTTCAAAAAGACATGAGGCAGTACTTGAAGGTGAAAAGGCAGCTCTTAAAGCACTGCCAAAACTTCAGGAAATTTTGAACAAATTGAGACTTGAAGGCAGATTGAATTAGAGCTAATAATATTATCTGCCCATAGGCATTGATAGCTTTTTTAATTGTTCTTTTGTCAATGGTGTCCCGAAACCAGCATACTGAAGTCCTGGCTCAGGTGGATTCTCAATAGGAATCCATTCCCCATCTTTGTAATTCTGATATATACATTCATATTTAACATCTTCAACAACAGGGATAATCCCTTTTACATGTTTGACTTCTCCATCTTCGAGCCATGTTAGCCTGATATTCCCACTTTGGACCTGCCTAACGTTGTCAGTTCCGTGGCAGTCACCGCATTTCCTTCCTTCTTTCGTAATCGAATGACTGTTCTGTGGAGCAAAAATAAGAAATGTCTTGTTGTCAGGAACAACAAAGTTCTGCATGTTAGCTGAAGTCACTTTTCCATTATAATTCATGAGAAAAATCCACCCTGAAAGTTTAATATCAACCCTTTTGCGATCATTTACCAGTGTTCCGATATGGCAATTACTGCAACTGACCACATGTCGCACATGACAGGCTTTACATTCAAGTTTGTCTCTGTGTATCTTGTGTGAAGTGGTTGGGTTGACAGAACTATGACATTTTTCACATGATGCATCTATTGCTCCGGACTGTTTCATAGAAGAATATTCATTCCCATCACCATGAACATCTCGTGCTGAATGACAGTTCATGCATTGCATACCTTTTGCGAAATGAATATCTTGCTGATTTGCTGTTATGTCTATCTGTTTGATGGCTTTTTCCCTCTTATGACAGGACAGACAGACATCTTGATTCTGTGCAGCTTTTGTAGAATAATAAAGTTTTTTGTCAACTTCAGTTTTATGACATCTGTCACATGAGGATACATGGCAATTTAAACAGTCAAGCTTCGTGCTTGTATAAGGGATACCGGTAATAGTCTCAAGCCCCCCTCGAGATTTATCATACCAGTAAGACATCCCTCTTGTTGTGTAATGGAGACTGGAATTGAAAAAACTTTCTTCTTTTGCAATTTCTTCTGAATAAGCATTATCACTAATCCAGAAGACGATAGAGAACAAAGCAATATATCCGATAAGTAGAAATTTTTTCGTATATGCCTCCTCTTCTACGCCCTGTCACATGGCCGCATTGATATCTCCTCCCAGATTTGTTCGTCTATTTCCTGGAGATAATCTTTAACAGGATAGATTTTTTTGCATCCCGTGCAATATAAAGATACAGCCTTTCAGCCTATTTTCAATCTTACTATAGAACCACAGAATCTACATTTCATGTTTATTAGTATACCAGAAAAACGCAAATAGAATAATCAGATATTGCGAGAAAAAGTGCACTTTTAACTGATGGTTTTACTATTCCCCCTTTTGGCAAGGGGGGATGAAGGGGGTATATCGAGTTAAAGAAATTTTCGAGCAATATCTGCATTATTTAATTATAACTGAAAATTATAAAAAATATGATTTTATTTATATGATATCATTTATTATGTTATCATCCGGCGTAGAAAAAGCATGGGATATTTTGGGTAAACTTGATCCGTCTGCTGTCAGTAATAATGCAATAGTTAGTTATGACTCAACCGATGGCTATTATATAAGGTCATTCTGCTTTGACTTTTATGTAAAACCTCCTCTGAAGAAGATTAGTAGCGATTCATCAGAAGGCGAAATGATTTTAAAAAAATATGATTATTTTTTCTGTCACTCATGCCTCTGGTATCTGGTTTATGCTAAGGATTTACCTTTTAGTAAAAAACTCGTAGCACCATCAGACATCAAAGGTGGAAGCATGTTCTTCAGGGGAAGCCATGTTCTTCCACTGGATAACTTAGCAAAAAAATATAGCAATAATAAACAGGCTTTTCTACAAAAGGGGGAGGGCCTGTGTGCAAAAAAACAACATTATGGTGATGCCTCTATAGAACTTTTTCCTTTTCCGAGGATACCGGTTACGATTATTCTATGGGAGAAAGACGATGAGTTTCCTGCAAGAGCAGATTTACTTTTTGATTCAACATGCGAGATGCAGTTGCCTATTGATATAATCTGGTCAATAGCAATGCTTTGTGTGCTGGTGATGATGTGAACCAGAGACTTAGAGAAAAAACAGATTATCTTTTATCAAAAGAAAAAGGGACAGTTTTTAAAGATCCTGGTGGCAAAATTAATATCGCCCTTGTTTATCCGAATACTTATCATGTAGGAATGTCAAATCTTGGATTTCAAGGAATTTATGGTCTTTTAAACGATATGAAAGATGTTGTGTGTGAACGTGTATTTCTTCCTGAAGAAAAAGATATCGATGAGTATCTGAGAACAGAAACTGAACTTTTTTCGATGGAATCAAAAAAAACTCTTAACAGATTTGATTTGATTGCATTCTCTATCTCTTTTGAAAATGATTATCCGAATATCATAAAAATATTTGAATTATCAAATATCCCTCCAAGAAGCATCGATAGAAAGTCACATCATCCCTTAATCATAATTGGAGGAGTATGTATGTTTTTCAATCCTGAACCTCTTGCCGATTTCTTTGACGTTTGTTTTATAGGTGAAGCTGAAGAGATGCTTACTGAATTTATCGATATCTATAAGTCATCTTCGAATAAATCAGAAGTTTTATTGAAATCTCTATCTGTAGAAGGATTATATATACCAAAATTCTATAAGATAACTTATGACAATAAAGGAAGAATATTGAATAGACTTCCAGAAGGAAACGCACCAGCAACAATCAGTAAACGATCAGTAAAGGATATTTCTCTTTCAAAAATCAGGACATCTATTATTACTTCAGAGACAGAATTCTCTGAGATGTATCTGATTGAAACCATGAGGGGATGTCCATGGAATTGTAGGTTTTGTATGACAGGGAAAGTATATTCACCTTTACGCAGAAAGACCTTAGAATCCATTCATAATGAGATTAATGAAGGGAAGGCTATGACTCAAAGGATAGGGTTAATCGGACCTTCTCTTTCTGATTATCCAAATATAAAAGATATATTAACAATTAAGGGAGTAGAATTTTCTATTACATCCCTGAGAGCAAGCCCAAAAAGTATTGACCTGATAACCCGCTTAAAAGGAAATAAAAGCATCTCTATCGCCCCTGAAGCTGGCACAGAAAGATTAAGAAAAGTAATCGGTAAAAACATTTCGGAGGGGGATATTCTGTCTATATCAGAACATGTCTTTTCTGAAGGAATCGAAAATCTCAGGCTGTATTTTATGGTTGGTTTACCAACAGAAACAAGAGATGACATAATGGGGATTATAAGTTTGGTGAGAAAGATAAGGGAAATTTCAATGAAGGGAACTGTTACACTGAGTATAAGTACGTTCGTGCCGAAACCATTTACTCCATTTCAATGGCATCCGATGGAAACCGCATTAGAGGTTAAAGAAAGGCTGAAGCTTATTAAAAAAAGCCTTATGCCAGTAAAAGGAATCAGAGTTTTTCATGATGTGCCCAAATATGCATATATGCAAGGATTGTTCTCTCTCGGCGACAGAAGGGTTTCGAAAGTTCTTGAGAGGGTACCCCATTTCGATGACTGGACAAAGGCAGCAGAAGGAATAAACAGAGATTTTTTTATTTTCAGGAAAAAGGATTTTCAGGAAATTCTCCCATGGGATTTCATATATATAGGTATAACCAAGGAAAAGTTATGGGAAGAATATCAAGAGTCAATATCCGCAAGCTGATAAAAGACAAAGCCCTGTGATACTATATAAAAGTTTACAAATTGATTTTCAAAAATGATTAAAAGTTATGCTTGAAATAAATCCTCAAAAAGGCAATTTACAGCTTCTTGAGAATATTAAAAACATATATAGAAAAATCTCCTCAGCTGCCATCCGCTCTGGAAGAAGCCCTTTTGATGTGCAATTGATTGCTGTTACAAAGACAGTTCCTGTTGAAAGGATTAGAGAAGCAGTAGAACTTGGGCTCAGGGACTTTGGAGAGAATAGAGTGCAGGAAGCAAAAGAAAAGATATCAAATCTCAAATCTAAAATATTAAATGAGAATATTAAATGGCATCTTATCGGCCACCTTCAAAAAAATAAGGTAAAAACAGCAGTGCAGCTTTTTGATTTGATACATTCTCTTGATTCTTTCGAACTTGCTAATCTGATAAATAAGTACGCCGAAAAAGAGGAGAAGATCCAGAGAGTTTTAATACAGGTAAAACTTTCTGAGGAAGCGACAAAGCACGGAGTTGCTAAAGAGGAACTTATGAGGCTGATTGAAACAGTATCAAAAATGAAGAATATAAAACTTGAAGGTCTGATGACAATGCCGCCTTTTTTTGAAGACCCTGAAAAGGCTAGGCCATTCTTTAAAAAGTTATGTGAACTTAGAGACGAGGTCGAGCAAAAGGGATACAAAATTAAAGAGCTTTCCATTGGTATGACTAATGATTTCGAGATTGCAATTCTGGAAGGTGCAACGATGGTGAGGATAGGGACAGGGATATTCGGGGAGAGAATTATTAATAAAAGGAGATAAATCTGTATGATTGGATTCATCGGTGGCGGGAATATGGCAGAGGCAATGATAAAAGGAATGCTTAATAGCAATATCAGGGACATTATGGTCTCTGAGCCGAGAGATGACAGGCGTTTATATCTCGAAAAAACATATAATGTTAAGACAACTCATGATAACAAAGAGGTAGTTAAAAGTTGTAATATTGTTATACTCGCAGTGAAGCCTCAAAATATGGAAGATGTTACCGGAGAAATTTCAAATTTTATAAGTGCTGATAAGATAATTGTCTCGATTGCAGCTGGGATTACTCTTTCTTATCTAACATCAAAGTTAAAAACTTCTAAAATAATACGTGTTATGCCGAATACGCCTGCACTTGTTCTTGAGGGCATGTCAGTCATGTCAATGTGTGAATGCATCCATGATAAGAAAATAGGAATTGTGAGAGAAATCTTAATGTCAATCGGTAAACTAATTGTATTGCCAGAAAAATATATGGATGCTGTAACAGCACTTTCAGGGAGCGGTCCTGCATTTATAGCATTGTTTGTTGAACACATGATTGAAGCAGGGATAAAATGCGGGCTAAATAAAGAGCATGCTACTGAATTAGCCATACAGACTTTAATAGGAACTGCTAAGCTCCTTGAAACAGGAATGCCGCCTGATAAATTAAGGATTATGGTCACATCACCCGGTGGAACGACAGCAGCAGGGCTAAAGGTTTTTGAAGAAAAGAAATTTGGAGATATAGTAGCATCTGTAATTGAAGCAGCAAAAAATAGATCAGAAGAATTGGGGAGGAAAGGATAAATGTTTCTTATAGCAAATTTATTGCTTGCCTTAGCTCGTATATCTGATATTTTATTAACTGTATATATGTGGATAATAATCATCTCGGCTCTGATTAGCTGGGTAAATCCTGATCCTTACAATCCTATAGTTAAATTCCTGCGTTCTATAACAGAACCTGTTTTAAGACTCGTTAGAAGGCGACTGGGTATTAGCATGGGTATTGACTTTTCACCAATGGTTATAATTCTGATAATATTGTTTATAAAATATTTTCTTATAAATTCATTAATAGAGTTTGCCTATAAATTGAAAGGAGGCATCGCATTATGAGAATAACACCGCTTGACATTCAGCAGAAGCAGTTCCCAATGAAATTCAGAGGTTTTGATGTCGAAGAAGTATATGCATTTTTAGAGATAATAAGGGAAGAAATGGAGGACATACTGAGAGAAAATGCATCTCTTAAGGAATCAATATCAAGGTTGGAAAATCAAGTGAAAGAATACAGGGATATGGAGACTACTTTAAGAGAAACACTCATGACAGCACAACAGATGGTGGAAGACTATAAATCAAATGCGAGAAAAGAGGCAGAACTTATTGTCAAAGAGGCAGAGTTAAGGGCAGATGCTCTTATTAAAGAAGCTCAGGAAAAAGTTATAAAGATCCATGAGGATATTGTAGATCTTAAAGGAATAAGAAGACACTTCAAGGAAGAGCTTAAAAGAATGGTTGAGGGCCATTTAAAGATGCTTGAGTTCGACAAGGAGAGAGAGGAGCAAGAGGGAGGAATTAAGACAGAATGAAGTATAATGCCTTGAAGGGTATCCATGACATCTTTCCTCCTGAAATATATGTATGGCAGAAAGTTGAGAAAACAGCAGTGGATGTTTTTTCTGTATATGGATTTCAGGAATTGCGACCTCCAATCATAGAGTCAACGGATATTTTTATCAGGAGTATAGGAGAGACCACAGATATTGTTGAAAAGGAGATGTATACTTTTAAAGATAAAGCTGGAAGATTAATAACTCTAAGACCCGAAGGTACAGCTCCTGTTGTAAGATGTTACATAGAAAATTACTTGTATAACTTACCATCACCGCAAAAATTTTACTATTCAGGACCAATGTTCCGTTATGAGAGACCTCAAGCGGGACGCTTCAGGCAGTTTTATCAGATAGGAGCTGAGGCTTTTGGTGTGGCAGATCCAAAGATTGATGCAGAGATTCTTTCAATGCTCAGGCTTTTTCTTGAAAAACTTGGAATTGGAGAACTCACATTCGAAATCAATTCGATCGGTTGCGATATATGCAGGTCTGATTATCGAAAAGCTCTCCTCAGTTTTTTCTCTGACAAAGTTAGTAGCCTCTGTCCCGATTGCAAAAGGAGATATGAACAGAATCCTTTAAGGATACTTGATTGTAAAGTAGATTCATGTATACGATTGCGGGCAGGAACTCCTTATGTTACTGATTTTCTCTGCGTTGGATGCAGGGAACATTTTGATGCTTTAAAGAATTTCCTGGAATTGCTTGATATACCTTATCAAATAAATCCCAATATGGTTAGAGGGCTTGACTATTATACAAGAACGACTTTTGAGATTACATGCAAACATCTTGGGGCACAAAATACTGTTGTTGCTGGCGGACGCTATGATAAACTTGTGGAGGAATTGGGGGGTCCATCAACTCCAGCCATCGGATTTGCTTTGGGAATGGAAAGATTAGCTTCTCTATTAAATGAAAAACCATATTACATACCTGCTCCCTCAGTATTTATCTCTACAATCGGCATGTTTGCTCAAAAGGAAGGACTGAAAATCGCCAATCAACTCAGGGAAATAGGAATCTGGACTGAAATCGGATATGCTGGCCATTCGTTAAAAAGTCAGATGAGAAGGGCAGATAGGCTTTCAGCAAAATATGTTCTTATAATCGGTGATGACGAAATTGCATCAGGAAGATTGAAATGGAAGCGACTTTCAGATGGTAGTCAGGGAGAACTTGCTTTTAAAGAAGTTGTTACTTTTTTTCATTTTTTAAAGAAATAGAAGATAAAGTTGAATTACGGTTTTTACCCCACTATATCGAGCTTCCTGATCCTGAACTTAACTCCCAGTTCCTCGGCTATTTTGCGGCATTTGTCTATATCAACACCTTCGAGCTTCACAACGGTTACAATGACTTCATGGATAAATTTTTTTGCTTCCTTTATAAAAGAGACTACCTCATTGAATGCATTTCTAAATACTGGCCTGCAAATTCTGTTATAAGTATCTTCATCCTGTGCATTAAGGCTAATAGAGATGCTGTCAACTATGCCCTGGAGCTCTGGCAGTATATTTCTCTTATGAATAAGATTGCCATGACCGTTCGTATTAATTCTCACCCTTCCTTTATTTTGCTTTACCCATAATGCTAAATTCTTAACAAGGTCAAGCCTAAGCAGCGGTTCTCCATATCCACAGAATACAATCTCTTTATATAGTGA
The DNA here is from genome assembly GCA_013388455.1 of Nitrospirota bacterium. Taxonomy (NCBI): domain Bacteria; kingdom Pseudomonadati; phylum Nitrospirota; species Nitrospirota bacterium. Next base: position 44,550 of record JACAFF010000040.1, on the reverse strand, counting down.
TGGGTCCAAGATTGATTCTTTCAGTTCTTCTTCAGTTGGCTCCTTCGTTAACCTTAGATTATGGCCTTTTACATAATCTGTGTGAAAGCGGATACAAAATGAACATTTGTTTGTGCATTGGTTTGTAATATTAAGATACAGGGAATTTCTGATTTTATATGCTATTTCACCCTTTTCCGGAAATTCTCCTATGTTGAAAAGACGTTTTGCATTGAGTGTTGTGATTCTTGAAATGTCCTCAAGGCTGATACCTCTAATTTCAGCAATTTTTTTAGCTGTATATAGAAGATTTGCAGGTTCATTCCTCCTGCCTCTGAATGGTTCAGGCGTAAGATATGGAGCATCTGTCTCAATGAGCAGATAATCATCAGGGATCATTTGTGCAACCTCAATCGGATGCTTTGCGTTCTTGAAAGTGACAGGTCCTGCAATAGATATATAAAAACCCATTGCTATTACACGCTCTGCCATGTCTATATCACCTGAAAAACAATGAAAGACCCCTTTATTTACTCCTGATTCTCTTATTATTTCGAGGGTATCTTTTTTTGCATCTCTGCTATGAATAATAACGGGTAGATTGATATTCTTTGCATAGAGAAGCTGTTTAAGAAAAACATCTCTCTGAATATTCTTTGGTGAATTATTGTAATGATAATCAAGTCCGATCTCGCCAATGGCTACAATCTTGTCTCTATTTTCCAATCTCTTTATCTCATTAAAAACATCTTCTGTGAAATCCTTTGCGTCATGAGGATGGACTCCGAGAGATGCATAAACGAAATCATATTGATTAGAGATTTCGAGACCTTTCTTATTGCTTTCCAGATCAGAGCTTATGGTTATGATTGCTTCAATACCAGAATCTTTTGCTCGTTGTATAACAGCATCTCTGTCAGAGTCAAAAACATCCATTTCAAGATGACAATGCGTATCAATTAGTTTGATGTAAGTTTTTTCGTTTTTCATTGAGTCTTATTCAGTTTTTAGAATGGTTGTAACTACTTATGCGGGAAATCCTTTTAAATCTTGAATCTGGCCATAGTCTCCTTCAAAATTTCAGCAGTGCTCGATAGTTCTGATGCTGAAGCCGCAAGTTCCTCGATTGCTGCTGTCTGCTCTTCTGATGAAGCGAAAGCCTCTGCAGCAGAAGATGCTGTTTCTGCAGCAGAAGATGCTATGCTTTCAATCTGTTTGAAAATATTTTCAACCTGTGAGGCAATAGAAATAAAATGCTGTCGAACTTCTTCTATAAGGGCGACACCAGTTTCCATTTCCTTTTTGCTTTGCTGGGTAGAAAGTACTGCCTGCTCTGTCTCTTCCTGGACTTCCTTTACAATTTTTGCTATTTCACGGGCTGAATTTGCTGAACTCTCTGCAAGTTTACGCACTTCATCTGCAACAACAGCAAAGCCATGACCTGACTCACCAGCCCTTGCTGCCTCTATTGCAGCATTTAATGAGAGGAGGTTCGTCTGGAATGCTATTTTTGTCATAACATTAACAATATTTCCTATTTCTGATGAACGCTCAGAAAGACTTTTCATGGCCTCAACTGTTTTTTCACTTGAACTTTGTAATAAATTTGTTTTCTCTGCAAGCTTTGACATCAAATTGCTCCCTTTACGGGTTGATTCATTTGCAACCTCTGCTGCTTTGGTAGCGCCTTGAGAATTATCTGCAACATTTGATGTTGAAGATGACATTAGTGAAATAGCTGTAGATAGTTCGGATAAAGCTTTTGACAATTGTTTAGAAACGGTTGCCATAGCATTTGCTGAACCTGCAAGAAAATCTGCTTGCTCACGTATTTTTAAAGTCAGATCCTTCAAAGAAGAAATCATTGAATTCGTTGCTTTACCGAGCTGATTCAGTAAATCATCTTCAGTCTCCTCGTTTGCTCTGACAGTCAGATCACCTGAAGCAACCTGCTGTAAAACAAAGAAATAATCAGTAAGTCCCATAGCAAGGTTCATTGAGTTCATATGGAGCTCCTCTGAGGTCTTTTTGAGATGTTCAAGCATATGTCTAAAACCAATTCCGAGTATATCTTTTTCAGATCGAATGTGTACCTGAACGTCTAAGTTTCCTTTTATCACTTCTTCAACACATTCAGAAAGTTTCTTATACTCTGCTATCATATTGTTAGTAACCTTGCCAAGCTGGTTTAAAAGATCATCTCCTGTTTCTTCAGATGCCTTTATATTAAGATTGCCCTGTGAAAATTCAGAAATTACTGTAAAATAGTCACTCATACCCAAAGCAAGATTCATGGAGTTTGTATGCAGGTCTTCAAGACTGGTTTTCAGATTCTCTACCATTTTTGCTATAGCATTTCCAAGAATATCTTTTTCTGAGCGAATTCTTACTGTTGCGCTCAAGTCCCCAGAAGCAATCTGTTCAGCGGTTTTCGACAGCTCGTTAACCGATAATGCCATCTTAGTAAAAGCATTTTCCATCTGAACTATTTCATTTTTTGTCTCAGAATAAATTTCCTTTTGTGAAATCTCCGGGATTTCACCTTCTGAAATCCTCAGAGCTGTATCCGTTACTTTCTTTAATGGACCGACTATAGCACGGGTCATAAGAAATGCAAGGAAAAAAACAGAGAATAAAGAAAGAATAAGAACTGTTTTAGAAAAAATCTTCTGCCGATTAACTGATCTTTCTGATTCTAACTTATATTTTTCATAAACGTTTCCGATACCTTTCATAAAAGAATCATAAACTGTCATCAGTTCAGGAAGCTGAGTCTGTCTTACATGCAGAGACAGCTTTTCTGCTTCAGCAATATTACCCTGCTCGATTGCCTTTCGGACATTTTCCCCAGCTACATGTAAATTTCTATGTGGTTTTTCCAATGCTTCAAAAAGGTTTTTTAATTCTGGATAAGGTAATTTATATGAGTAGTACCATTGTCCGAATACACATTTTTGTGGATCGATTTCTCCTTCAAATGCCTCTCTCTTTCTTACTGACTCTCTTAGTGAGTCAACCCAGCGGTGATGAATGAGCTGCATCTCTCGCAGCCTTTCTTTTAGTTCAATCAGATTATTTTTTTTCCATTCAATTTCTTTAAGTGAATCAATACCTTTCTGCCATGATATACCAACGAGTAAAACAATAAGAAAAAGAAATCCAAAAGTGAGCGTAAATTTTTTGCCGATTGAAATATTTTGAAAGAAATTCATAAATTTCTATAATTAAAACTGTATCTGACAGCGCATTTTACCACCGCCTTCATCTCTTATCCACATGAGTGTCTTCTTTGTTCTTTCACACCATTGACGAATGTCTTTCTCAAATGTTGGGCAGTCGGCGATTATTTCGAGAATATCTCCTACTTTGAGCTCAGCCGATTTTGCAGCAATCTTTAATACGGGTTGAGGGCATTTAAGTCCCATACAATCTAAATTTACAGTTGCCATAAAGCCTTTCCTCCTTTTTACAAATTTTGTAGATAGAGTTTATCATAATTTCTCTCTAATTTCTGTATTATTTTACCTTCCGTATTTCTTATATTAACTGATAATGACATATTTCCGGGTAAAAGATGTGTAGCACAGGCAAAACAGGGGTCATACGCTCGAAATGCCATTTCTATCATATTAAGAAGTCCTTCCGATATTTCTCCTTTTTTAATTAAATTTTTAGCAGCCTTTTCAACTGACATGCTGATTGCAGCTGCATTATTTACAGTCGCTACAATGAGGTTTGCTTCAGTTATTATACCGTTCTTGTCAGTCTTGTAATGATGAATAAGTGTTCCTCGAGGTGCTTCTACTACTCCAAAACCTTCTTCAGGAATTGCAGTTGGAATATTTCTTATGTATGGGTCAATTATATCTCTTTCCTGAGCAAGTTCAAGCATTCTTTCAGCTGCATAAAGTGCTTCTATTAAACGAGCCCAGTGAAATGCAAGTGTATTGTGTAATGGCTTTCCACCAAGAGCTTTATACATTCTTTCGTATTCCGTTTGTGCAAGAGGGGTAGCCATTCCGTCAGAAACGTTCAGACGTGCCAGAGGTGCTACACGGTATACACCATTTTCTTCACCATCAATAAATCCTTTCCATCCAACATTTTTTAAATATGGGAATTTAACATAACTCCAGGGTTCAACATGTTCTGCAATGTGTTCAAGATAATCTCTTACTTTAAACTTTATAAATTCTTTTCCATCCGGTGTGCAGACACGTATATCACCATCATAAAAATTCACTTTGTTTTCGTTATCAACAAGTCCCATATAATATGTAGAATGTCTGTAAATATCGCCTGCTATGAGATCAACATATTCTTTATTATTCAATACAACGTTATCAAAAACTTTTAATGCAAATTGAGCAAACTCGATTCCGGCTTTCGATACCTCGAGAATTTTTAATCTATCTTCTTCGGTCAGTGGTTTGGATACTCCACCCGGTAAACCGCACACTGGGTGAATAACCCTTCCACCAATTAAAGAAATAATATCCCTGCATTGTTTTCTAATACTGATTACTTTTTTTGCATTATCTATCCCTACTTTTGAAATAACCCCCAAAATATTTCTTTCTTGAGGAGAAGCAGTAGGTCCTACAACAAAATCAGGACCTCCGAGAAAGAAGAAATGTAGTGTGTGATCCTCAAGCATGAAGGCTGAATACATGATTTCTCGAATCTTTTTTGCAACAGGTGTAGGTTCGACCTTGAAAAGGTCATCAAGTGTCTTTGTAGAACAGATGTGATGAGCAGTTGGACATACTCCACATATTTTGGGAGTTATTCTTGGCATTTCTTCAGCAGGACGTCCTACGCAAAATACCTCAAATCCCCTTAGTTCAGGCACCTGAAAATATGCTTTTTCAACATCCCCATCTTCATTGAGAAAAATTTCGATCTTACCGTGTCCTTCGAGTCTTGTAATCGGATCTATTGTTATCCTTTTCTGCATTTAGATATCCAGTCTCCTTCTCAGCAGAGAAGCTGGGAGGGAATAGAAATAAAAAATTCCTGCCGGATCGGCAATAGAATCTATGGCCATTTTTATTTGGTCTTCTTCATTTACATTTAGAAGTGAAGAGATGGCTGAAAGAATTTTTGCACCCTGATCCAGAACCCTGCTTGTTGGGCCAAAACATCCACGGCATGGCATATTGGCATTAATACATCTTTCTCCACAACCGTCACGGGTAGCAGGTCCTAAACAAATAACGCCCTGGTCTAAAAAGCATCTGTTCTGATCAAGCATAATTTCGTGAACCCTTTTAAACTCTTTAATTACCGGATTTTCTGGCTTAGTAGCTTTTCTCTTACAAGTATCACATAATGCTTTATCAGGAGCTAACACTGCTCCTTTTTGAGGTAGTTTTCCTGATAGGAGTGCTTCTACAGCATTCATAATTATATCAGGTGGTGGTGCGCAACCTGGAATATAGTAATCAACATCAATAACCTGATCTAAAGTATAAACAGTATCATAAAACATCGGTAAGTTCAAATCTCCTTCTTTTACCTCAATTTTCTCTTGTGGTAATATGAACCCCGGATTTTTTACAGAAGGAGCATCTTTATATACCCAGTCAAATATTTTCGAACGGTTAGAAAAGTTTGCAAGACCGGGTATCCCGCCTATATGAGCACATGAACCAAAGGCAATGACTAAGCCTGATTTTTTTCTCAGCAGTTTTGACACATGTTCCTGCTCTTCAGTCCTGATCGCACCATTAATGAAACTTACTGCTATCTCACCATTTTTTAATACTTCTATATCCTTGATCTTGAAATCCATTGCTACTGGCCAGAGAACAATGTCGACAGCTTCTACTACTTTAAGAATATTTTCGGCAAGGTCAACAACAGCTTCTTCACATCCACCGCATGAAGCACACCAGTAAAAAGCAACTTTCGGTTTACTCAATGTTAGACTCCTGAAAGTCTACTATTTCATCAATTATTTCAATGGACTGAGAATTGACTATATTAAGAGGGCCAAGGGTCTTTATAGTCTCAACCATATCATTTATTGTAGTCACAAATTTATCAGATTCACTTGCAGATACCCAATCCAGACGCAATCTCTCTGGTTCAATACCAAATTGATTTAGCATTTTTCTTAAAAGATAAAATCTTCGTAATGCTTTATAATTCCCTTCTTTATAATGACAATCTCCAGGATGACATCCGAGAATAATAACTCCATCAGCACCTGATTGGAATGCCTTAACAACAAACTGCGGGTCTACTCTTCCACTGCACATGACACGGATGACATTCACATTAGGGGCATATGTCTTTCTCGAACTACCTGCGGCATCTGCACCTGCATATGAACACCAGTTGCAAAGAAAACCCACTATTTTCGGTTCAAAATCTTCTATTTTAAAACCTCCTCAATCTCTGCACATATCTGTTCTGTCGTAAAATGTTTGCTATTTGCAGCACCACTCGGACAGGCTGCTACACATGTACCACAACCTTTGCATAATACCTCATTAACGACAGCAACTTTATTGGTATCAACAAATATCGCTTTATAAGGACAAAGACTGATACATGTCATACACCCGGAGCATAATTCTTTATCAATCTCTGCAGTTGTTGCCTCGAGTTCAAGTTTTTTACCTTGAACAAGAGCTGAGAGAATCTCTCCTGCAGCAGCTGCTCCTTGAGCGATGGAATTTTGGATATCCTTAGGTCCCTGACAGCAACCAGCGATAAATATTCCTTCTATATTTGTACTAACCGGTGCAAGCTTGGTATGTCCTTCAGCAAAAAAGCCATCATTGCTAAGTGTTATCCCGAGCATTTTTGAGATAATAGGAGTATCTTTTGCAGGAATCATTGCAGGACATAATATAACCATGTCAGTGGAAATTTTTCTTCTGTTGTTCGAAATTTCGTTGTAGTATAGTTCAATTTTATCACCATTCTGTTTGATTTCTACATTCATGGGAAGGGATGTATGTATGAATTGAATATTCTTTGCAGATTTTACGCTATCAAGAAAAGCCTGATTATCCTTCCCAGGAATACACCAGTCAGCATAAATATCATACACCATTGCAGATGGAAGATGTTTTTCTACCAAACGAGCAAATTTCAGTGCATAAAGACAACAAACACTTGAACAATAGTTATTGTAATCTTTACTCCTGCTTCCAATACAGTGAATAATTGCAATAGATTGTGGCTCTTTTGAATTTTTCATTAAAATCTTACCATTTGTAGGTCCTGTTTGTGATAGTATTCTTTCAAATTCAAGACTTGTATATACTTCTTGAATGTTGCCATAACCCAGTTCTTTTATTATTGATGGGTCAAAGAGCTCAAATCCAGTTGCCACAATTATTCCTCCAACATTTCGTTCAATAAGCTCCTCTTTATCGTCGTAATTAATTGCATCGAACGGACACGCATCCCTACAGATAGTACAATCATGGATTGCAAACCTGTCATATTCTTCCTGTGTGATTAACCCAAGTTCTAATGCTTCTTTGCAAGTATCTGAATCTTTATTACCAAACCTGAGGCAATACTCTTCATCAATAATGGGCACATTAGGTAATGAACCAGTATATGGGATATAAATTGCTTTCCGTTCACTCAGATTATAGTCATGTTCATTTTTTACCCTCATAGGACAGGGCTCATAACATGCACCACAGCCAATACATTTTTCTTTATCAACATAACGGGCTCTTTTTCTTATCTTTACTTTGAAATTGCCTAAAAACCCCAGAACCTCTTTGACTTCACTACAGGTCAATAATTCAATATTTTCATGATGAAGTATCTCATCCATCTTTGGTTCTATCATACAGGTAGCGCATTCCATTTTCGGGAAAACATCTTCAAAACGTGCGACTCTGCCACCTATGAAAGAATTTTTTTCTACAAGATATACTTTTCTACCTGCTTTAGCAAGAAGGAGAGATGCTTCCATGCCAGCGGGCCCAGCACCAATAACGAGAACATCTGTGTTGCAATCAAGTTCCTTTTTCTCAAGTGGTTCATGCATGGATACACGCCTGACCGCTGCTCTTATGTATGATTTTGCTTTCTCTGTTGCTTTTGATTTATCAGATGTTACCCATGCAACCTGTTCTCTTATATTTACCATCTGGAAAAGATAAGGGTTGAAGTCTATTTTCTGCAGTACATTTCTGAAAGTCTTTTCGTGTTCTTTAGGAGTGCAGGCAGCAATTACTATACGTTCAGGCTTTTCTTTTGATATATCACTGGATAAGAAATTTTTTCCTTCTTCGGAACAGAGGAGTTTGTGCACTTTAACATATGCAACATCTTCAAGTTTAGAGGCAAAATTAAGAATTTCTTCAAAATCGAGGTTGTCAGATATATTGGTTGCACAAGTGCATAAATAAATTGCTGTTTTACTACTCATAACCCCTGCTTTTTATTTTGGGATTATTTTTCATAATAACAAATATCTTTTCCAACAACCTCCAGAGTTATTATAATCCCAATTCATACATTTATGTCAATAAAATAACCCATAGGTGAACATTCCCTTTTCGGGGTTCAGATCGAAAATATTTAACTTCTTGTGGTAATGGTAGTGATAGCTTTATAATTAAAATTGTTTTAGAGATGGAAGGGCGGTTAGCTCAGATGGGAGAGCGCCACGTTCGCAACGTGGAAGTCGGGGGTTCGAATCCCCTACCGTCCACCAGCCGAATTGCCTCATCAAAAATCTAAATGAAATAGATAAACATTACAGGGATTAAAGTAAATTTTAGGGATATCGAAATATGGATTGGTTATTTTTAATAATGCTTTTTTAACTCTATTAAAACCTTTTTGGCAACTGTTTTAAGGGTTTCGAAAACACCTTTCCCTGTTACAGCAACAGCTTCGAAGTAAGGCACGCTTCTGTGATTCAAAAGCCTGTTCATCTCTTCAACAGGAACTATATTTGGAAGGTCTCTCTTGTTGTATTGAATGACGAATGGAAGTTTGTCAAGTTCATAACCCTGTTCAGCAAGGTTAATAGCGAGGTCGTCAATGCTCTCGAGGTTTGATTCCATACGCTCAATCTGGCTATCTGCAACAAATACAACGCCGTCAACCCCTTTTAGTATAAGTTTTCTACTGGCAGCATAGAAGACCTGTCCGGGAACCGTGTAAAGATGGAAACGTATCCTGAAACCCTTAATATCTCCAAGAGCTAATGGTAGAAAATCGAAGAAGAGAGTTCTTTCTGTTTCTGTTGCAAGGGAGATGAGTTTTCCCTTTTGATCTGGATTCGTTCGTCTGTATATATATTGAAGATTTGTTGTTTTTCCACAAAGTCCAGGACCATAATAGACTATTTTACAATTGATTTCTCGTGAGGAGTAATTAATAAAGGACACTTAAGATACACCTACCGGAAGAGATTGTCAATATCTTCATCACTAATCTCTGCAAAGATGGATTCCTCAAATTTTCCCTCACCCTTTTCTTTTTCAGCTTTCTGATTTATTTCATCAAAAATCTTTCCTAATGCCTCACTTGCCTTTTTCACACGTAGACGAACCAGACCCAACGATGAACGTTGATCAAATATTACAACAAGGATAATTCTTTGACCAATAACTGAAATGTGTATATTATCATTTTCACCTTCGTGGAAAAGAATTGAGAATTCCTTTTCACCCAGAAGTCTTGCAATTCCACCTGTTGCTGCAATATTTCCAGCCGTTAAAGAAGCCAGAGATGTAGTGTCAAGATCACGAGTTTCCCCTGCAGATGCAATGAGCTGACCATTCTTGTCTACAAGGAAGACTACTTTAGAATTTGATTGATGATATAATTTCTGGAGTTCCTCGTCAATCTTATGGAACTCCTCTTCATACATTACGAGGTCAGAACCAATCATGGTTTTAAAACTATCATAATTACTTATTTATTTCAAGTAACAAAAAGAGATTCTTCTTTATTAAGTTTATCCCATTCTCTGTCAATATCTTCCTGAAACTTTTTTATGATCCATTCATTTTCAGGTTTGAAGAGGTGCTTGAATCTCCCCTGTGGTTTAAGGAATTCTTCTATTGGTTTTTTTTCTTTTGGTCTGAACGTTATTCTGGTAATACCGTTTTCTATTTCATATAGTGGCCAGTAACAGGTCTCAACCCCAAGCCTGCTCAACAGAATAGAATCATCTGTGCGGGATCTCCAGCCTCTGTTGCAAGGGGAAAGAATATTCATAAATTTAGGGCCTTTTATCTCCAATGCCTTTTTTACCTTTTTAACGAGATCCATCCAGTGGCTTGGTGAAGCTTGTGCAACATAGGGTATATTATGGGCTGCCAAGATTTTTGTTAAATTCTTTCTCTGCTCGGTTTTCCCTGGAATCTTACTTCCAGCAGGTCTTGTAGTGGTGTCGGCGCCAAGCGGAGTAGCACTTGAGCGTTGAATGCCGGTGTTCATATAAGCTCCATTATCATAACAAATATAAAGCATATCATGGCCTCTTTCCATCGCTCCTGAAAGGCTCTGAAGTCCGATATCATATGTTCCGCCGTCACCACAGAATGTAATGAATTTGATATCCTTTGTTATCTTGCCCTGTTTTTTCAATGACCTATACATTGTTTCAACGCCGGATATAGTTGCTGCTGCATTCTCAAATGCAGAATGTATCCATGGGATTTTCCAGGCAGTGTAATCCGAAATGCAGCTTGAAACTTCAAGACAACCTGTTGATGATGCTGCTATGACAGGATAATCGGATGCAAGAAGAACCATTTTAACGACGGTTGGTGCACCACATCCTGCGCATAATCTGTGTCCTGATGATAATGATATATCCTTTTTTGAAAGTTCCTTTAGTGTGATTATTTTTGCCATATTATTCTCTGACTCCTATGTACTCTTTAAAAGTCTTTACTTTTCCTGTCTCTGAGATCTCAACAAGTTCGTTTAACACATACTCTGCATGCTGGGGCAAATAATCTCTTCCACCTAATCCGTAGATTTTATTAATGAGTATAGGTTTTTTTTCGTATGGATATAGACTTGCAGATATGTCAAGAAAGACCTGTCCATAAGAACAACCAAATGCATCGGATCTGTCAAGAACGCATACAGCTTTTAAATGTTTCATTGCTTCTCCGACTTCTACATAAGGGAATGGTCTGAATAATCTTGGTTTTAAAAGTCCTGCTTTAACTCCTCTATTTCGAAATTCATCTATAACATCCTTAGTAGTTCCAGCAGCAGAATTAAGTATTACAATGCCGATTTCTGCGTCGTCAAGCCTGTATTCCTCGAATAACCCATATTTTCTTCCAGAAAGTTTTTCAAATTCATCTGCTATTTCAAGAACTATATCAGATACCTTTGATGAAGCATCTTCCTGGGATTTTCTATATTCCATATAGTAATCAGGAAGTATGAGAGGCCCGTAACTGACAGGCTTTTCAATATCAAGAAGTGGATTTACTGTAATAAACTCACCGACGAAATTTTGAACCTCTTCATCTTCAAGATATTCAATTCTGTTAATAGAATGACCAATGATGAAACCGTCATAACATATCATGACAGGAAGTCTTAATTTAGTGTGCTCTCCGATGCGGAATGCCTGTATTGTATTGTCATATGCTTCTTGTGCATTTTCAGACCAAAGTTGTATCCAACCAGCATCCCTCGCACCCATGGCATCAGAGTGGTCACAGTGAATGTTGAGAGGTGCTGATAATGACCTATTTACCACAGGCATAATTATGGGCAATCTTAACCCTGAAGCTATAAATAAAATTTCCCACATAAGAGCCAGACCCTGTGATGATGTAGCTGTTGCTACTCTTCCACCTGCTGCGGAAGCCCCAACACAGGCGCTAATAGCACTATGCTCGCTTTCTACAAGGATTAGTTCTGTTTTAACCTGACCATTTGAAACAAAACTCGAGAACCGTTGCATTAGCTCTGTTTGTGGAGTTATTGGATACGCTGCACATACGTCAGGATTTATCTGCCTCAAGGCATTCGCAACTCCTTCATTACCTGTTGCAGCAACGATTTTTGCCATTATTTACCTTCTTCCTCCATAATAATAGCCTTTTTACCTTTTTTCCCAGGACACTCAAGTGCGCATATGCCACAGCCTTTACAAAAGTCATAATCAAATTCAGCTCTTTTGCCATCTTTCACTTTTATTGCCATATCCGGGCAGTATAACCAGCAAAAAAGACACTGTATGCAATTTTCTTCTATAAAGACAGGTCTGAACGACCTCCATGAGCCAGTCTTGAACTCAACAGCATTCCCTGCCTCAGTTATTACTGCTCCAGGGGTTACCTCTTTCCAACTTTTTAATTTCAAGCTTCTTTCACCTCCTCATATCCCCTCTTTGTTGCCTCGAGATTTCCATCTATGATTTTTTGAGAAAACTTCTTGCCAAAACTTTTCTGGACATCTTCGAGGAGGTGTTCGAGTGTTACAATGCCGGTAACTTTAATTATAGCACCAAGCATCGCAGCATTTGGCAATGGTCTTCCAAAACACTCAATTGCAATTTTTGTTGCATCAACTGTGAAGACTTTTTGGTTCGTTTTGACATTCAGCTTCTGTTTGATTTCTGTCGGGTCTTTCGATGTGTTAACAATAAATATTGCATCTTCTTTAGCACCCTCAGTTACATTGATGCTATCAAGAAGTGTTGAATCTACTACACTTATAACCTTTGGATTGAGAACTGGACAGTGCATCCTGATTTCTTTTGAACTTATCCTGTTGTAAGCTCTCAGTGGAGCCCCTGCTCTTTCGGGTCCATATTCAGGAAAAGCCTGAACATATCGCCCTCCGCTTAAACAAGCGTCAGCAAGTACTTTTGCTGCGGTAACGGTTCCCTGGCCTCCCCTTCCGTGCCATCTGATTTCTATAATTTCAGACATGTTACCTCCAATTGAATAAGAGTTATAATTTTAGTCAATTAATATGTGATTTTTCAAGTTGTTTACCTTATTATGATGTTACTATTTTAAAATAGTAACATTATCTTCTTAAAAAGACATGGAAAATAACATCTCTTTATCGCTGGATTTGGGTAAGTTATTAGTTTTTAGAAGATTTTAAAAACATTATCTTAGTATAGTTATAATTGTTGGCTTTACGAATATTTTTATGCATAAAACAAAGAGAGATTATTTAATAATTTTTTATACAATTAAATAAATTTTTGAGCAATATCTGCATTATTCGGGTTAATATGGTCACAAGCTGGATAATGACAAACATTTGCGAAAAGGTCAGTGTTAATAGTGCGTATTAGAAGATCTCAATTGCAGAGAAGAAGAACGGGATCTCATATGCAGCTGACTCTTTTGAATCTGATCCATGAACAATATTATGCTCAATGTCCGAAGCAAAGTCAGCCCTTATTGTACCAGGTGCAGCTTCTTTAGGATTTGTTGCTCCCATAATTTCTCGGACTTTTCGAATAGCATTATTGCCCTCCACGACCATTACAACAATAGGTCCTTCAGACATGAAACTGGTTAGGCTCTCATAAAATGGCCTTTCTTTATGAACGATATAAAAACCTTTTGCTTCTTCTCTGGAGAGTTTGATCATCTTCAGTGCAGCTATTCTTAATCCTTTCTGTTCAAATCTTTTTATAACTTCACCAATAAGGTTTTTACTGACACCGTCAGGCTTGACTATTGATAGTGTTTTTTCCATTTAACCTCCATTTATATTCCTAAATTTTTTATCAATTTTCTTACTGACTTACATGATTTCCTGAATTGTATTTTTTCCTCATTTGTTAATTTCACTTCTACTATTTTTTCAACACCTTCTTTCCCGAGAATAATTGGAACTCCCATGTATAAATCCTTTATACCATATTCTCCGTTTAAATAAGCAGCGCAGGGAAGCATACGCTTTTCATCAAGTAAGATTGATTTAACCATCTGGAATGTAGAAGCAGCTGGTGCATAATATGCACTGCCTGATTTGAGTAATGAGACTATTTCTGCACCACCATTTCTTGTGCGCTCTATTAAAGTATTAATCTTTTTTCTGGAAAGAATTTCCGTGATTGGAATCCCTTTTACTGTTGTGAACCTTGGTAAAGGCACCATATCATAGCCATGTCCTCCGAGAACAAAAGCATCTATATCCTCAGGAGAAACGTTCAATTCCCAGGCTGCAAATGCTGATAATCGTGAAGCATCGAGAATGCCGCCCATACCCATTACCCTTTTGCATGAAAATTCAGTTGTTTTCCATGCGAGCTGTGCCATAACATCCATTGGATTGGTTACCACAATAATTATGGAATGAGGGGATGTTTCTGCAATGTTGTGGCAAACGTTTTTGATAATTTCAGCATTAGCATGTAGAAGATCACTTCTTGACATGCCGGGTTTCCTTGCAAGTCCTGCAGTAATAACAATAACATCAGAGTCTGCTGTATCAGAATAATTGTTTGTTCCTGTGATCTTTGATGATGAATTCCAGAGAGGGCATGCCTCTGCCATATCCAGAGCCTTACCTTGTGGCATACCTTCAACTACATCAAACAAAACAACATTAGCAAGCCCTGACTGAGCAATAAAAAGAGCAGTTGTTGCACCGACATTCCCGGCTCCTATTACTGATACTTTCTTCTTCATGACAAATTAAAATTATAAAGGATAACAAATGATAATGGCAATGTCAGTAAAAAAGTTTATCTACTGACAGTCCAGATGACTTTCAGGGCAATACGGAGGGTGGGTTCATCGGCGGTTTTACGAAAGGGTTACAGGTTAAAGACAGAAGGGCTGGCAGTTTTATTCTATTCTTCCTTAACTTCTTCTGGCAGCTTCTCCAATGTGACCTTGGCAATCCTTTGCCCAACCATCTCTGAGATCGTTATCTTTTTCCCCTCGATTTCAACAATATCTCCAACCTTTGGAATTTTCTGGAGGGTAGTGAGGAGAAAACCGCTCAGGGTTTCATATTCGGTAGATTCAGGAATTTCTATCGCATGATCTTCCTTCAGGTCCCTTATGCTGATAGATGCATCAACTAGCAATGTTCCATCGCTCAACTGTACAACAGGGCTTTCAATATCATATTCATCCCTTATTTCACCTACAATCTCCTCGAGCAGGTCTTCCATTGTCACAAGCCCAGAAACACCACCATATTCGTCAATGACTAAAGCCATATGGATTCTCTTTTTCTGCATCTCTTTAAGAAGATTGCTTATTTTCATAGTCTCAGGAATGAAATACGGTGGCTTAATTATTTTTCTTATGTCTACACTTCCTTTTGCCAGTGAATTCAAGAAATCTTTTGCATAGAGAATTCCCCGGATATCATTCAGGTCCTTGCCGATTACTGGATAACGTGAAAACTGTTCCTCTGTAATGGTATTCTTGATTTCTTCTGCGGTCATTCCAAGACTGATTGTGACCATCTGAGTTGCTGGTGCCATAACTTCTTTTGCTGACATATCGGTGAATTCAAAAACGCTGTGGATGAGGGCCTGTTCTGTTGGCTCAAATATTCCTTGTTCGCCCCCTTCCTGTATTAACATCCGCACCTCTTCTTCGGTGATTGCCCTTCCGGTATAGGTTTTTTTGCCGAAGGGTTTCAGCAGGATATTCGTGCTGAAAGTCATAAATCTTACAAAGACGAAAGCCGCCTTTGAAAAGACCTCAACAAGTCTTGCTGTTTTTAATCCTATTCGCTCAGGATTTGTCAATGCGATTGATTTCGGGATAAGCTCGCCGAAAATAAGGAGAAAGTATGTGATAACGAGCGTAACGATTCCGATCGATACAGCTTCAGCCGAAGAGGCGATAGGTTTTATGGGAATCTCCTGAATTGCCGGTTTTATAATCTGTACTGCAGTTGCACCTCCGATGGCTGCAGCAATCACTCCGGCGAGGGTAATGCCGATCTGGATTGTTGCAAGGAACCTGTCAGGCTCCTCTTTGAATCTCTGGAGAATAAGGGCGTTTCTGTTTCCTTCTTCTACTAATTTCCGGATCCTGATTCGCCGGGTTGCAACAACTGCTATTTCAGCGGCTGCAAAAAAACCGTTGATGATTATAAAAATTATGATAAGAAGGATGTCAGGCCACATGAGATTGCCACGTCGTCCCGAATGTTTTCGGGACTCCTCGCAATGACAGGGGAAAGCATTTGCTGAAGGAGAATTTTACAGCTCTATGTGGGGGTTCTATTGTCTGTGAACTGCCGCTTTCCATCGTTAGGGATTAACTGAGTTTTTCGATTATGGCATCTGCCATCTGTGATGTTGTAGCAGCAGTCGGATCATCAGAGTTAGGTTTCATGTCATAGGTAACATTCTTTCCTTCTTCTATGACAGAAGCTACTGCGGTTTCAAGTCTTTGGGCTGCTTCAAACTCTCCCATATGTTTCAGCATCATAACCCCTGAAAGTATCATAGCCAATGGATTAACTTTATTCAACCCTTTGTATTTCGGAGCACTTCCATGCGTTGCTTCAAAAACAGCATATTCTTCCCCGAGATTTGCGCCTGGAGCAAGCCCAAGTCCGCCGATAAGACCTGCTGCAAGATCTGATACGATATCTCCATATAAATTCGGCAGGACTATGACGTCATATAGTTCAGGTTTTTGAACAAGCTGCATGCACATGTTATCGATGATCCTATCTTCAAATTCAATATCAGGATATTGTGCAGCAACATTCCGTGCTGTATCAAGAAAAAGGCCATCTGAAAATTTCATTATATTGGCTTTATGTACTGCTGTCACTTTTTTCCTTTTGGTTTTTCGTGCATACTCAAAAGCAAATTTAACAATACGCTCAGTAGCATAAACTGATATTGGTTTAATACTTAAACCAGAATCCGGTCTTATTCGTTTGCCTGTCAATTTATGAATAAGTTCTATAATATTTTCAGCACCTTCAGAACCTTTCTCAAATTCAATCCCTGCATATAAATCCTCTGTATTTTCTCTCACGATTATAAGGTCAACATTTTCGTATCGAGATTTTGTGCCTTTAAATGATTTACATGGTCTCAAGCAACAATAAAGATCAAGATTCTGTCTGAGTGATACGTTTACACTACGGAAACCCTTTCCGACAGGAGTTGTAATAGGTCCCTTTAGAGCGATTCGGTTTCTCTTTATGGAGTCAAGAACCCTTTGTGGTAATGGATTGCCTTCTTTTTCATATACCTCAAGTCCTGCTTCCTGTATATCCCAGGAGATAGGGACTCCTGTAGCTTCTATTACACGTTTTGTAGCTTCAGTTATTTCAGGTCCTGTCCCGTCGCCAGGTATTAAGGTGATAGTATACATAATTAAAGATTTACCGTAAGTATTTTCTTCACAACATCAGGATGTGTTGCAATAAGCCTTAATTCATCATCCGTCAGAGGTTTTTGTGTGTGAAGATTAGCATACTGAACAAGTTCAAGAACTCTTCTTGCTTCATTGTCATCCTGAAAATGAAGCCCGAGCTTATCATATACATGTCTGAAGCCTTTAATCCCACCATATTCACCAGTAGTGATTATTCTTCCTGTCTCAGCGAGTTCAGGCTCACCTCTCCCCACATCCTCCGGGTCATAGAGTTCATAGTTGCGTCTGTCTTTCAAGGCACCATCTGCATGGATACCTGATTCATGGGCAAATGCATTTGCCCCAACTCCAGGTTGATTGATCGGTATCGGAATATTGAATGCATAAGAAGCATATCTTCCTATTTTCCACGCTTTTTTCAGATCAACATGTTCGTCAAGGGGAAGCTTGTTTTTTAGTCCTTGTGAAAACTTCAGTGCAAGGATTGTTGAAACCAAGTCACAATTGCCGCAACGTTCGCCATACCCGTTCACTGTTGTATTGATATATGTATCAACTCCACCCTCAATTGCACCCTGTGCACCAGCTACTGAAACTGCTTCTGCCATCCCAAGATCATTATGGCAGTGCATTTCGATCGGAAATTTTGTAGCCAATGCTAAGGCCTTAGTTCTTTCATAGATAGTTATAGGGTCGTCTGTGCCGAGAGTATCGCAGTATCTAAAACGGTCAGCTCCAGCCTCTTTCCCTGCAAGTATAAATTCTATAAGTCTGTCAAGCTCAGTGCGAGAAGCATCTTCTGCATTAATTCCTAAAGTTTCTGCTCCGAGTTCTTTAGCAGTTTTTACTGCATCAATAAGTGATTTGATAATGTCTTTAAAAGTCTTTTTCCCTTGAAATTTACCTTTTATCATGATTTCCGATGTAGACATCGATATATTAAGATGTTTTAGATCTGGACAATTTTTAAAGCTTAATCTTACATCTTCCGGTATAGCCCTGCACCATCCCTCGAGATGAATCTTTTTTATGGTGCCGAGTTTTACAAGTTCGAGATTGGCATTTATATAATTGATCTCATGTTTGAGTGTTGGAAATCCTACTTCACTTTGATAAATCCCCATCTCATCGAGATAGATATTCAGCATTGTTTTTGAAAGTTTAGGAAGTAGTATCCTTGATGTCTGAACACCGTCTCTGTTTGTAACGTCTATTAAATATACTTTGTTTTTCATTATGAGCAATATTCTCCTTTATTTTTTATGTATCCCTGAATTTATAGAGCATAAGGATTTTTTACAAAAAAGTATTCAGATATTGATTATTTTGAGATTAAATATTTCCTTGCTGTATTCATAATCAATTAAGATATTATTAACATAAAATTACTATTATTACAATAACTTCTGTATATTTGCTATTATGTGAAACACTACAGACTGGAAAAGAAAGAGACTCTTTGTTAAAATTAAAACCAGTCTTTAAGGAGGAAGAAATGGATTTGAAAGAACAGGTTGCTCTTGTTACAGGTGGAACACGTGGGATTGGAAGAGCAATTGCTGAAGGTCTTGCAAGACTCGGAGTAAATATTGTTGTTGGTGCAAGGAACGCTGATGCTGCCAGAGATACTGCTGAATATATTTCTGGATTAGGCGTAAAATCATATGGAGTAAAGCTTGATGTTTCAGATGCCCAAGAAGTAACAAAAGTATTTGAAGAGATTCGGGATAGATTCCATAGGATTGACATATTGGTCAATAATGCAGGAATAACAAAGGATGGTCTCCTTATGAGGATGCGAGAAGACGCATGGGATACTGTAATAGACATTAATCTCAAGGGTGTATTTTTATGCACTAAAGAAGCAATAAAGGATATGGCGAAACAGAAGTATGGACGGATAATAAATATAACATCTGTCGCTGCTTTTATGGGAAACCCTGGACAGGCAAATTATAGTGCATCAAAAGCAGGCATAGTCGGATTTACTAAAACAGTTTCAAGAGAATATGCAAGTAGGGGCATAACAGTAAATGCAGTTGCTCCGGGCTTTATAGTAACAGCGATGACTGATGTGCTTCCGGATAATGTTAAGGAAGAGATGAAGAAACTTATTCCTCTTGGAAGATTCGGCACTGTTGAAGATGTTGCAAATGCTGTTATTTTTCTTGCGTTACCTGCGTCAGGTTATATAACAGGTCAGGTGATTCATGTAAATGGTGGTATGTATATGTGATTTAAGATTTCAGATTTATTAAGTAGGCAGTCTAAAATGTGCAATCAAAAAATTTTAAATGGAGGTGTATAGATGGTTGAAGAAAAAGTAAAAGAGATTATATCAAAACAACTTGGGGTTAGTGCATCGGAAGTTGTTCCTGAAGCATCTTTTGTTGAGGACCTCGGGGCTGATTCACTGGACACTGTGGAACTTGTTATGGCTTTTGAAGAAGCCTTTGCGATTGAGATACCGGATGAGGATGCTGAAAAAATTGTAAAAGTTAAGGACGCAATAGATTACATTAACAACAGAAAGAAATAAAGACTCTTATGGATAAAAGAAGAGTGGTAATTACCGGAATGGGAATGATAACCCCTCTCGGTATCGGGGTTAAAGAGAGTTGGGATGCTCTTCTTTCAGGAAAGTCAGGGATAAGGAGGATAACTAAGTTTGATGCTTCTCAATTCCCGACACAGATTGCCGGAGAGGTTGAGGGTTTCAACCCCGAAGACTATATAGAAATCAAAGAGATAAAAAAGATGGACCGTTTTATCCACTTAGCCATCGCAGCCTCAACTATGGCGATGAGCGACTCAGGAATTAAAATAACACAACAGAATGCTGATAGAGTAGGTGTTCTTGTAGGTTCAGGTATAGGTGGATTACATACGATCGAACACTACCATTCTATAGTTCTCACAAAAGGCCCCAGAAAGATAACTCCTTTTTTTATCCCAATGTTAGTAATAAATCTTGCTGCTGGGCAAATTTCGATCAGATTTGGAGCTAAAGGTCCAAATTCTGCGGTATCCACAGCCTGTGCGACAGGAAGTCATGCAATCGGTGATGCTTTTAAAATAATCCAGAGAGGAGATGCAGATGTAATGATTGCCGGTGGTGCTGAATCAGTCATTACCCCACTGGGCATTGGTGGTTTTTGTGCAATGAAGGCTCTTTCGACTCGTAATGAAGCCCCTGCAAAAGCAAGCAGACCATTTGATGTTGATAGGGATGGGTTTGTTATGGGAGAAGGTGCAGGGATCCTGATCTTAGAGGCGCTTGAAAATGCAATTGATCGAGGAGCAAAAATTTATGCAGAACTAATGGGCTATGGGATGACAGCCGATGCATACCATATTACTGCTCCTTCCCCAGATGGTGAGGGTGCTGCGAAGTGTATGGAGATGGCTTTGAGAGACGGAGGCATCGATTACTCAGAAGTGAATTATATTAATGCACATGGCACATCAACAAAACATGGGGATGAACTCGAAAACAAGGCAATAAAAAAAGTTTTTGGAGATTATGCTTATAAGTTAGTTGTCAGCTCTACTAAATCAATGACAGGACACCTTCTTGGTGCGGCAGGTGGTGTTGAAGCTGTTATAACTGCTTTGAGCATTTATAATGATATTGTCCCACCAACTATAAATCTTGACAATCCAGATCCTGAATGTGACCTTGATTATGTACCTCATTTTGCAAAGTCAATACCCGTTCGTTATGCATTAACTAATTCTTTTGGATTTGGTGGAACAAATGCTTGTCTGCTTTTCAAAAAGTTTGAAGAATGAATTAATCATCATTAAAAAATTCATCTTTTTCAATGTCTGAACAGAGCATCTTTGAATTAGAGCAAAATATCGGTTATTCTTTCAGGGATAAAAATCTCCTTATTGAAGCTATTACACATAAATCCTATTATCATGAGAATCCTGATAAAGCAGAAAATTATAATGAGAGGCTTGAATTTCTTGGTGATTCAGTGCTCGGATTTGTAATTGTAGAATATCTTTTTTTATTGAACAATAAACTTACAGAATCTGTGATGGCAAAGACGAAATCTTATACGGTGAAAGAGGCGGTGCTTTTTGAAGTTGCAAATTCTCTGTCTGTTGGAAAATATTTAAGACTCGGAAAAGGAGAGGAAGCTACAGGTGGAAGGGTAAAGAGATCCCTGCTTGCAGATGCAGTTGAAGCTATTTTAGGCGCAGTTTATCTGGATGGTGGTTATGAAAAGGCGCGTGAACTGATATTAAGACTCTTTAAAAAAAGAATAGACGATATTGTGTCTTCAGGCCAATTCCATGATTTTAAAACAGAACTTCAGGAAAAGACACAACTTCTTTACGGGGTTATTCCAGAATATAAAATAGTAAAACAAGAAGGAGAAGAACACAAAAAGATATTTACTATTGACGTATATATTGGAGAAGAAAAATTTGGTACAGGAACAGGAAAAAGTAAGAAAGAAGCAGAAGTCCTTGCAGCAAAAGAAGCTCTTACCAAGATTCAACAATAATTTGATAATTGCATTGTTTTAATCGCATTTTTCGGGTTAAAATTTCATCATAACAATATGAGGAGGTATTGCTATGGCAAAAGACCCAGTTTGCAATATGGATGTAGACGAAAAAAAGGCAGCAGCGATAAGTGAATATAAAGGAAAAATATACTATTTCTGTGCAAAGATATGTAAGGAGAAATTTGAAAAAGAGCCAGAAAGGTATTTAAAAAAGGGAAAAATAATTAAAGAACAAGGCGATTAAATAAGGAAGAGAAATGAAAAATCGGCGAGCTAGAGGATTCAAATCTTTAGGAAGGCATTATGCAAGTAATAGACCCTGTCTGTAAAATGGTCATAGAAGATACTGAAGCTGCCGGGACATCTACATATAAAGGCACTACCTATTATTTCTGTAATTTACAGTGTCTTGAGAAGTTCAATAAGGACCCAGAAAAATATCTGGGGCAGCATGACCGAGAATTAGAAATGCCCATGCATGTTTTAAGTTCTGCCTCATGTATTGGTTACACATGTCCCATGCATCCAGAAATTCAACAGGAAACCCATGGCTCATGCCCGAAATGCGGCATGGGGCTTGAACCTGTGACCCCTTCTTCTGTGATGAAGACCGAATGGACCTGTCCGATGCATCCCGAAATTGTCAGAGATGAGCCGGGAAGCTGTCCAATTTGCGGTATGGCGCTTGAGCCACGCACTGCTTTTGCAGAGGAGGAAAATCCGGAACTTATTGATATGTCACGCCGTTTCAAGGTGAGTGTTGTTCTTACGATTCCGGTTGTTTTTATTGCAATGCATCACATGATTCCAGGATTTTCGCTTGTACGGTGGATAAACTTTAATGTCATGAGATGGCTTGAATTTATTTTCGCAACCCCTGTTGTTATATGGGGAGGATGGCCTTTTTTTGAACGAGGTTGGCAGTCAATTATAAACCGCAGTCCAAATATGTTCACATTAATAGGAATTGGCGTTGCCGTCTCATATGTTTATAGTGTGATTGCTACTTTTTTACCCGGCATATTCCCTGAATCATTCATAGAGAATGGGAATAAAGTTGGAGTATACTTTGAGGCTGCTGCTGTAATTGTTACTTTGGTGCTTCTGGGTCAGGTTCTGGAATTAAAAGCGAGGGGGCAGACCGGCGCAGCAATAAAAGCGCTATTAGGATTAGCGCCGAAAACAGCAAGGCGTATAAGGGAAGACGGGGCAGAAGAAGACATTCTTCTTGACCATGTAAAACCTGGCGATATGCTCAGGATAAGGCCCGGAGAAAAGGTACCGGTTGATGGAATAGTGATTGAAGGATCAAGCTCTGTTGATGAGTCCATGATAACCGGAGAACCGATTCCTGTTGAAAAACATAATGGAGACAGACTTATCGGAGCAACAGTAAACGGCAATGGAACACTAATAATGAAAGCTGAGAGGGTAGGTGCTGAGACCATCTTATCGCAAATTGTTCAGATGGTTTCAGAAGCACAGCGTAGTAGAGCACCCATTCAGAAGCTGGTTGATATTGTAGCAGCTTACTTTGTTCAGATTGTTGTTGCTACAGCAGTTATTACATTTATCATATGGGCATGGATTGGCCCTGAACCACGTTTTGCATATGCCATTATTAATGCGGTGGCTGTGCTCATAATTGCATGCCCTTGTGCCCTCGGTCTTGCAACCCCGATGTCGATAATGGTTGCTACTGGCAAAGGAGCAACACTTGGAGTGCTCTTTAAGAATGCAGAAGCTATCGAAGTAATGAAGAAAGTTGATACACTTGTTGTTGATAAGACAGGGACCCTTACTACAGGTAAACCCAGAATCGTTTCTATCTATACAGAAAAAGGATGGGATGAAAATTCAGTGTTATCTTTAGCCGCAAGTATAGAAAAGGGAAGTGAACATCCCCTTGCCTCTGCTATTGTTAGTGCAGCTAAAGAAAAGAATGTGCAGATTGAAAAAGTAGAAGAATTCCAGTCTTTAACAGGCAGAGGTGTTATAGGAAAAGCGAATGGTAAAACTGTTGCGCTTGGAAATATTAAGTTGATCGAAGAGTTTAATATAAAACATGATGAATTTTTACAAAAGGCAGAGACTATGCGTTCCGAAGGACAGACAGTTATGTTTTTAATAGTAGAAGGTAAGATAGCCGGCCTTATTGGAGTAGCTGATCCTATAAAGGAGACTACTCCCGAAGCGATAGATATGCTTCATAAGGAGGGTGTGAAGATAGTCATGATTACAGGTGATAGTCGCACTACTGCTGAGGCTGTTGCAAAAAAATTAAGGTTAGACCGTGTTGTTGCTGAAGTTTTACCTGATCAAAAAGCAGATGAAGTCAAAAGGCTTCAGGATGAAAAAAATATTGTTGCTATGGCAGGTGATGGAATAAATGATGCCCCTGCTCTTGCACAAGCACATGTCGGGATTGCTATGGGTACTGGTACTGATGTAGCGATAGAGAGTGCAGGTGTGACTCTTGTAAAGGGAGACTTAAGAGGAATTGTGCGTGCTAGACTTCTGAGCAAGACAACAATGAGAAATATCAAGCAGAACCTCTTTTGGGCTTTTTTTTATAATTCAATAGGTATTCCTATTGCAGCAGGTGTGCTTTATCCTTTTTTTGGTATCTTACTAAGCCCGATGATAGCTGCTGCTGCAATGAGTTTTAGTTCGGTTTCAGTAGTCGGAAATGCTTTGAGATTAAGAAGGATTAAATTGTAAGTGTGTGCAAGTCTCAGTTTGCCTATTTGTGTTCGAAAAGCGTTTTTACTTCATTCATCAATTCATTAATATCCTTGAATTGTCTATATACAGAGGCAAACCTCACATAAGCTACTTTGTCAAGGTCTTTTAAAGCACTCATAACTTCTTCACCGATCCATGAACTCGAAATCTCCTTAACGCTCAATCCTATGAGTTTTTTTACTATTGTATCTGTGATCCCCTCAAGTGTATCAACAGCAATTGGTCTTTTTTCACATGCCTTTGTAAGTCCTACTAAAATCTTAGCCCTGTCAAATGCTTCACGCCTTCCATCTTTTTTGATTACCATGGGGATTATATCTTCGACTCTCTCATAAGATGTAAAACGTTTGCCACATTTCAGACATTCACGTCTGCGACGGATTGCATTGCCTTCACGGCTTGTGCGGGAATCGATAACTTTATCTTCAAGGTTTCCACAAAAAGGACATTTCATAACAAATATAACAACATATATCTTTTCCCTTTTCTTGAACAGTTATAAAAGGGAACAATTTATTAATTAATATATAGGAAAACCGTCACACAGATTATCGATTTTACTCGATAGGCTCTGGATAGTATTTTCGTCTTTGTTATGTATTATTGTGGAAATAATCTCAGCAATTTCTATCATTTCTTTTTCACCCATGCCCCTTGTTGTTACACAGGGAGTCCCAAGTCGTATTCCACTTGTTATAGTCGGAGGTTTTTCATCATAAGGTATTACGTTTTTATTCACAGTGATTTTTGCTTTCCCAAGCAGGTCTTCAGCCTCTTTGCCAGTTATGTCCTTATTGGTTAAGTCTACAAGCATCATGTGATTGTCTGTTCCACCTGAAATTATTTTAAAACCCTTGTTCATTAATTCATCTGAAAGTTTCTGAGCATTCTTTATGACTCTAAATTGATAGTCTCTAAAATTTTCACTAAGTGCTTCTTTTAATGCTACAGCTTTAGCTGCAATAACGTGAACAAGAGGTCCGCCCTGTATTCCAGGAAATATCATCTTATCGATTAGTTTTGCATATTCTTTCTTGCACATGATCATTCCACCTCGTGGACCCCTGAGAGTCTTATGTGTGGTTGTGGTAACAAAGTCTGCATAATTGATTGGTGAGGGATGGAGGCCGGTTGCAACAAGGCCTGCTATATGTGCAATGTCTGCCATAAGGTAAGCGTTGACTTCCTTAGCAATATCTGAAAAAATTTTAAAATCAATGAACCTTGAATATGCACTTGCACCTACGAGTATTAATTTTGGCTTGTTTTGTAATGCAAGTTTTCGTACTTCTTCATAATTAATATATCCTGTTTTACGGTCAACACCATAAAATACAGGTTTATAGAAATTCCCGGAAAAATTTACTGAAGCACCATGCGACAGATGACCTCCGTGACTTAAGCTCATGCTGAGAATTACATCACCTGGTTTCAGGACAGCAAATAATACAGCCATATTTGCTTGTGAACCTGAATGTGGCTGAACATTAACATGTTCTGCACCAAAAAGTTGTTTTGCACGTTGTATCGCAAGATTTTCTACAATATCTGCATATTCGCATCCCCCATAATATCTCTTTCCTGGATAACCTTCTGCATATTTGTTTGTAAAAATTGAACCCTGAACCTCAAGAACAGCAGGACTCGTATAATTCTCAGAAGCTATCAGAACAATATTCTTCCTTTCCCTTTCAATCTCTTTCTCGATTGCTTCAAAAACTTCAGTATCAGTTGCTTTTAAATGTTTAAAAATCATGACCTTTTTAAGCGTTCTTCAATCTTTGATATTTTATCGAGTCTTCTTGAATGTCTGTTTCCCTCAAAAGGAGTGTTAACCCACGTTCTGACAATTTCTTTAGCGAGATCTTTTCCAACAATCCTTCCACCAAGCACAAGGATGTTGGCGTCATTGTGCAATCTGCTCATTTTTGCAGTAAATAGTTCATTACATAAAGATGCCCTTATTCCTGGAAATTTGTTTGCTACAATAGACATTCCTATCCCTGTCCCGCAAATAAGTATGCCTTTTTCAATTTTTCCTGTGGAGACTGCTTCAGAAACCTTTTCTCCAAAATCAGGATAATCAACTGATCCAGGCGTATCTGTACCGAAATCAATAAATTCAATATTAAGGTTTTTTAAAAGGGAGATAATCTCTTCTTTTAATTCTATTCCTGCGTGATCACAACCGATGGCAATTGTCATTTCAAATTTTCGACTATCATTTTTAAATTTTATGTTAATCTTATCCGAGAGATTCTCTATAAGTCAAGAATGATTATGTCTTAATATTTATTTTAATATCTTATTCATTCTCGGAAAAAGTGGATGTCCTTTTTTTATTTCAAGTCCGGGTGTTAACATACCCCATTTTCTTTGTTCTTGAAGATTTACCATTTCGAGATCTTCTTCAATATTAAGCTGTTGCCAGATCTTTTCTGCTGCAGAAGGCATGAAAGGATAGAGATATATAGCAATTATCCTGAGCGCTTCACTTAATGCATATAAAACAGCCGAAAGCTTGTCAATTTTTTTCTCTTTCCACAGGTTCCATGGCGCCTCATCTTCAATCAGTTTGTTTGCATCATCAATAACAACCCATACCTTATCCAATGCAAGATGGAATTGTATTTTTTCCATAAAGTAATCAAAATCTGGAAAAATGTTTTCAACATGGTTTTTTAGTTGTATTTCTCTATAAACATCAACAGGAGCATTAATATCAAAGGGAGGCGGATGAGGAATTTTACCATCAAAATATTTTTCTATCATTGCAAGTGTTCTACTAAGCAAATTCCCGAGGTCATTTGCAAGGTCTGTATTGATACGTTTTATGAGTGCCTTTTCAGAAAAGTCCCCATCGAGGCCGAATGGGACTTCTCTGAAGAGAAAATATCTAAAGGCGTCTGTGCCAAATTCATCAGCTATCTTATTAGGGGCAACTACATTACCAAATGATTTTGACATTTTTTTACCATCAACAGTCCACCAGCCATGAGCAAAGATATTTTTTGGCAAAGGAAGTTCAAGAGCCATAAGCATTGTTGACCAGTATATAGCATGTGTTGTGAGAATATCTTTTCCAATCAGGTGATGATCAGGCGGCCACCAGTAGTCACCAACTCCCTTACCCTCCACCCTCGAGCGGGAGTGAGGTGTGGGAGCAAGATATCTGGTTGCCGAATAGTAATTCAGAAGTGCATCGAACCACACATAAGTTACAAAATTTTCATCAAAAGGCAGAGTGATTCCCCATGAGAGTCTATGTTTTGGTCTTGATATGCAGAGATCGCCAAGAGGGTTTCTTTTTAGAAAACCGAGAACCTCATTTTTCCTTGTTTCAGGAAGTATATAAGAAGTATTATCCTCGATGTGATTTATCAGTTTGTCTTTGTATTTAGACATGAGAAAGAAGTAATTCTCTTCAGAGATTTGTTCAACCTGTCTTTTGCAATCAGGACATTTACCATCAACGAGCTCTTTTTCTGTCCAGAAACGTTCATCTGGAACACAGTACCAACCTGCGTAGTTTCTTTTCTCTATTTCACCTTTTTCAAACAATCTCTGCAGAATTTCCTGAACAATCTTTATGTGCTGCTGGTCTGTAGTACGTATGAATTTATCGTAACTTATATTGAGTTTGTTCCAGAGGGTTTTATAATTTTCTACCATTAAATCAGCATGTTCTTTTGGACTGAGTCCTTTTTCCCTTGCAGCTTTTTCGACCTTTTGTCCATGTTCATCGGTGCCAGTAAGAAAAAATACTTCTTTAGCCTTTAGTCTGTTATATCTGGCCAGTGTATCAGCAGCAATAGTTGTATAAGCATGACCAATATGAGGAACATCGTTTACATAATATATCGGAGTAGTAATGTAAAATGTATTTATCACGGATTATGATTCCTTCTTTTGATGAAACTTTTTCTTACGTCTTCTCAGTGGCCAGTGCTTACGTTTTCCTTTGGATTTTTGAATCTCCGATTGCTGGTTTAAATTTTGTTTTTCAGTGGAAACTTGCAAATTCTGTTCTTCTTCCATAAGATTATCACTTGAAGCGACAACCATTTCAGTTGTCTCAACGTCTTCTGCAAGAGATATTGATTCATCTTCTGAAACAGGAATATTTTCGAGTGAGGTATCAGCAAATTCAAATCCTAAACAACACATCAGTCTTCCACATGCACCTGATAACTTGCCTGTATTCAGGACGAGTTCCTGTTTTTTTGCCATTTTAATTGATATTGGTTCAAAAGTTGTAAGAAATTGTTTACAGCAGAGTTCCCTGCCACATATTCCAAAACTTCCGATGATTTTTGCTCCATCTCTTACACCAATCTGACGCATCTCTATTCTGGTTTTGAATTTTGCTGCAAGATCCTTAACGAGCTCTCTGAAATCAATCCTCTTATCGGCAGTAAAATAAAATATGATACGTTTTCGATCAAGAGTGACCTCAGTCGAAACCAGTTTCATCGGGAGACCTCGTGCCATGATTCTCTCAAGGCAGTTATTCATTGCTTCCGCTTCAAGATTTTTATTTTCTTCACGCTGTTTTAAGTCTTCTTCAGTAGCTTTTCTAATGATTTTTTTGAGTTTTTTCTCTGTATTATCAACGCAGTATCTTTCTGTAACAACATGACCGATATTGAGGCCGAGTTCAGACTCTACAATCACCAAATCGCCTTTCTTAACCTCTAAACCGTTCAGCTCAAAATCGTATATTTTATCGCAACTTTTGAACCGGACTCCAATAACATCAGGCATATTTTAAGTTTGTCACCCTTCTGAGCAAAGAACCTGTATAATTCCAGGTCAATGACTTATTCAAATGAAAATTGAAGTATCTTTTCAATGTATAGAAGATAAAATAGTGTTCTATTATACTCTTTAATTCCAATTTGGTGCTTAATTTTCTTATAAAATTATTATTAATGTTATTTATTAACATAGTTTCATCACCAGTTATCTTGAAGATCGCCATATCTCTTAACATTATTAATAAATACTCGAACCATCTTGCCATTTCATCTTTTGACGCCCATCCATCTTTTTCATAATTAAGTATCTCCATGAGAACTTTCTTAAACCATGTTTGTTCCTCGATTAGATCATATGTGTTTGCAATACCCGGTCGCCCCATAGAGAAATTTACCAGCTGATTAAATGTATATTCATTGATATCAATATCTGTTCTATTCCTAAAAATAATCTCCAGGACTTTTTTGCAATCATAATTAGCAAGAGGGGTAAAATTTATGCGAGAGCACCTCGATCTTATTGTTTCAGGTAAAAGGTCGGGACTGGATGTTATTAATATTATCAGACTGTCTGGAGGTGGTTCTTCAATTGTTTTAAGAAAGGCATTTGATGCATACTGATTCATCATTTCTGCATCATCGACAATAACGATCTTATATCTCCCTTCAAATGCCTTTAATGAAAGACTTTCATCAATTGCGCGTATCTCTTCAATTCTTATTTGGTTATTCTGAGGGGCAATAATTAGGACATCAGGGTGTAATCCGGAGTCAATTTTTTTGCATGAGGAGCATTCATCGCAGGCATCGATACCTCCCTCTAAACCCTTTTTGGAAAACGGATATCCCCCTTCAATCCCCTCCTTTGTGAGGGGTGGATTAGATGGGGTGAGACAGTTCAAAGCCTTCGCCAGATTGATAGCAGTAAATTTTTTCCCTATGCCAGATTCTCCTGAAAATAGATAGGCAGAAGGAATTCTGTCCCTCTGAATGGTTTTTATTAGTATTTTTACCGCTTTATCCTGTCCGATAATATCCTTGAATGACATTTAATAGCTTCCAGAGAAAATTTTATATACAAGATCCATTTATAACAACTGTAATCTTATCGCTAAATTTAGTTATATTTTATAAATTATACCTTTGGCGTGAAAGGATTGACAAGAATGAAGGTTAAATATTTTTTCCGAAAAATTCTGTAAT
The DNA here is from genome assembly GCA_013388455.1 of Nitrospirota bacterium. Lineage (NCBI taxonomy): Bacteria > Pseudomonadati > Nitrospirota > Nitrospirota bacterium. The sequence goes on along the minus strand of JACAFF010000040.1, from coordinate 14,040 downwards.
AATATTGACGATTATGTTTTGCACTTCAATAATGCTTAATGATGCATCCACGACTTTTATCCTTTGAGTTTCTTTTTGTGCAAGTTCAAGATAACCTTTACGAACCCGTTTGTGAAATTCTAAATCCTCAAGTTCAAGCCTGTCTGTCTTATTGATTCCTCTATTTCTGTTTAATCCAGTCTCTACATCAAGGTCAAGGAGTATTGTTATATCAGGTCTTAGTCTTTCTGTTGCAATAAGGTCGATTGAGTCAATAAGATTCAGATTAATCCCTCTTCCGTAACCCTGGTATGCATATGTTGAATCGGTAAACCTGTCGGTGATCACGATCGCGCCCCTCTCTATAGATGGCATAATCAATTCATTAAGATGCTGTGCTCGGTCTGCGTAATAAAGTAGGAGTTCAGTGGTTGATGTCATTCCCTGATGATCAGGGGAGAGGAGTATCCCTCTGATTTTAGAGCCGATTTTTGTACTACCAGGTTCTTCTGTAAGAACAACATCATATCCTTTAGAGATAAGGAATTGATAAAGCAGCCTTGCTTGTGTTGTCTTACCTGTTCCCTCAATCCCTTCAAAGGATATGAGCTTACCTTTCATTAAGGGTCTTCCTTAATTATTTTTTTAAGTTCTTTTAGTATCTTGAATATTTTTATTGTTTCTTCGACGTTTCTGGATCCAGTTCCACAGGAAGGTGTTAGAAGTATATTTGATAACAAAAGCACCGCAGGAAGGTTTTTTGATAAAAAACGTAAACTTGTATCAAATCGTTTTTTAATAGAATCTACATTTTCATCCTTAATTGAATCTGTTGTTGGTATGATACCCCATGCAAGATATCCACCGTTTTCCAGAAATTTAGTAAATTCTTCTGGATATAAGGAAATTGTTTCAACATAATCATATGCATCGAAACTGATAATATCTACATCACTATTTATTACAAAAGGCCAATCAGCCTTGCCACAACAATGGATTCCTGGTATTCCTCCTGCCTTTCTTATAGCACCTGATGTCTCTTTGAGCATTCTGATGGCATCATCTGAATTAACACCAAGATAAGCTGATGTGCCAATTGCAGAAAGTATTGGTTCATCAATGAAAAGAATAATTTTATTAGCATAAGGCTTCAGAAATTCTATTTGCCATTTGATTTTTGCATTGAGTACGAGTAGAGAAATCTCACGTAGTTCTTCATCAAAATAAATAAGTCTTCCATTGGAATCCTTTATTCCAAGAGTTAATGTTAAGGGCCCGGTAGTCTGCCCTTTTAAGAATTGAAAATGTCTATCCTTTAAAATTTTTACAAACGAATAGATACCTTGCGAGTATTTTTCAGAAATTGCACATTTCCAGTCATTTGAATAATGTTCATAAAATTGCATGAGTGAGTCTTCTTCATCCCTTTGGATATAGACAGTTTCTTTTGCTTCATTAATTCTCAAGGAAGGTATGCCTTCTGAATACTGAGGTATCATAGATTCGAGGAATGACAATTTAGGAAGCTGAGGCCAGAATGGTATATCAAATGTTTCGAGCACAAGTCTGCATGCCTCATCTGGATTAGTATGTGGCATACTTCCGATGCCTGTTGTTAAAAAAGGTGTGAGCATAATTAAATATGAATTTTTAAAACGTGTAGCCGCAGATTTCAGTTTAGCTAAAGCCTGCGGCTACGTATTTTAACGTTGTTTTCACTTTTATTATGTGTGTGCAACGTTTTTTGCGAACTTTACTTGCTCTTTCTCCTCTGGAATTTAGTCTTTTTTCTTAATTTATCATGTTTATGCTTGCTCATCTTTTTCTTGCGCCATTTCTTTACGTTTCCCACATGAATCCTCCTGACATAGTAAGAGTTAAAGTATTATTTAACTTATCTTAAAGATGTTTAGATGCTTATTATACATAATTTTATGAATTTAAGTGTTACAGTTTTTTGATTTATTTATTCTGGGCAGATATGTCCCAGATAAAACTTTCAATGAGTTCCTTATCAAGGGGCTCTCCGGAAAAAGCGAGATTTAAGACTGGAAGGTTTGTCTGCTCTGAGATCAGGGTTAACTGTGTTTCAGCAATTCTGGTCGGCATACATTCAAATGGGCCTACTACAACAGTCCCATCTATTTCTTTTTTTTGCCACATTAAGAGTGGCAAACCTATTGTCAAAGCTGACTCTCCGAGAGGTCGGAGTTTACTGAGATAAGGTCTGGCTGTATTTAAAATATCCTCAACACTGTGGTCTTCAGGCCAGTCAAAAATTCTGGCAAAGATTTCATAAAGTTCTCGTTCGATTTTTCGTTGTAGCCTCCACGTTAGATAGACTTTCCATCGCTTTTGTTTCTGAACAGTTAATCTCTTCCTTCTCTGAAAGGTTGTATAGTTGATCCATTCTCTGAACGGCGCCAGCTTTATCTTAGCTCCTAAAGCTTCAAGCTCTTTTATTAAATAGTTATTCGAAAAATCATCCAATCTAACATAAATTTCTCCTGTCATAAGGATTTTCGGTTTTCTATTGTTGTTAATCGTAGGAATTTTTTTAAAATCTTCTGCAGCCATTTTTGCCAGATTTTTGATTCCCCATAAAGTCTTAAATCCTGACCAGTCATTTGGAGTCTCGAGAATATTTTTTTCTGCTTTTGATATATATTTTTCGAATAACTCTTCACTGTCACCAGAGGTCTTTTCATCAGGCCGTATCTCCATTAAAGCATCTCTTAAAAGATCAACAAAAACAATATTAGCCCAGGATTTTGCAATCATACCTGGACCCATCTGTTCACTGAAGCGGTATCCCATCTCGGAATCTGGTGAGATAACTTTCACTTTATCAGACATACTCAATCTCTCAAGTATAATTTTTGTTAGCAACTGATACTGTCCAAAACGGCATGGTCCTCCTGCACGTGGCATGAAATAATAGAAATTATTCTGTTTGTCCCTTATGTGTTTCAGCAAATTACCAATTGTTACAATCATCGGAAGGCATTCCTTCCCGGAAGTATATCTTCTTCCGATTTCTAAAACTTCCTGATCAGCTATTGGCAAAGCTTCACTTTCGAGACCCATAGCTGCTTTTATTAGTGAGGCAACAATACGTGCGCCTTCACCCATACGAGGAATTAATACTTTTCGGTCTTTATCGAACTGGTTAAAGATTTCCTGTCTGATTTCAAATTTTTTTAAATCAGGCAGTTCTTTTGTCTGAATATTTTTTAATGGTTGAAAATGGCTGATATTATATAAGAAAGCTTCAATTCTGGTTTTAAAGCCAGCATGTCCTGTGTATGCGTCGGTTTCTAAAATGGTATAAGGTTTGCCCTGACTTAGATACTGAAAGAAATGAAGTAAAAAACTATCTGGACCACAAGAATAAACTGAAAGCCAGAGTGGAAAAACATTTTGCTGCTTTCTTATATCAGAAGCAACTCTTAGCAGTCGCTGGCCATACCCCCAATAAATATTTTGAAGAAATGGCACATTATTATTTATTGGATAACATTCTGCTGGAAGAGCTATAGCTCCTTTTTCCTGTATTATCTCTGGAATGCCGGCAGATAACAATGATGAATAGATAATATATGGGTGACCCAGGACCGTAACTATAGGGACCCGGTTTTTTTCACCAAAAGCAAGAGCCTCTTTGCCAATCTCCTTAAGCTTATGCTCAAATTCCTCCTGAGCCTCAACTGCCTTTTTAAAAGCTGTCAGGGTTTTTTTTGGTGAAGACCCGAGTTTTAATCCTAATTTAATGAATTCAGTACGATTTTTCTGATATCCTTCTTTAAAATTTAGGAAAGGACTTAGTACCTTTGCCGACAGTCTTGGTGAAAACAGATCCGGAGCAGCCTGTGATAATGGACATACATAGCATCTTCTTTCTTCTTCAAACCCGGGAATTTCAATAACTTTTGGGAGGAAAAGAAAGTCCTCTTGTTCAAGACCTTTTGCATTCCCGGCAAGAAGCTGCAGTGGAGCGCAGAAAGTTGCCTGACAGAGCTTGGCTCCAACTTCGAGGGATTTCAACGAACTTTTTTCAGGCAATTTAATTTTGAATCCCAGTTCTTGGAAAAAAGTAATTATCAGTGGTAGAATCTCTTCAGTTTCCAGTCCATGGGCAATGCCGATTGTTTTATTCGATTGATTGTGATTATTTTTAATCAGTTCAGAAATTAATTTTTCTCTTTCTATGAAAGGTCTGGGAGCAATGGACATTACCTTGTTTTTACCTGATTTCTCATATTTATCGCAGGCGCCACCCCAGAAAAATTTACCTATCTTTCCTCCTGTATCGACTTTTATAACCTGAATGGGACATAGATTTCCTTCAACACAGCCGTCCTTTGACAAACAACGGAATTCTCTCTTTTCTAAAACCTCGCTTTCGAGAAATCTCTGTAAATCGAGAGATGTTTTTGTTTTTAACTTGCTACCAAGTTCGTTTCTTGTAAGAAGTGCAATTCCCAAAGCCCCCATAATGCCAGGTGAGGGGGGAACAACAATTTGCTGTCCTGTTACTTTTGCTAATGCACATGCCAGAGCTAAATTTTCTGCAGGTTTTCCTTGGAGAAAAATTTTTTTACCATAATCTCTGAGTCCTTTAACGCGGTTGTTATAGTTAAGGATTATCGAACAGTAAAGGCCGGCTATTATTTCTTCTATTTGAGCCCCTTTCCTTTTAGCTTCATCTATCTGTTCAGCTACAAAGACAGCACAGTGCTGACCTAAATCAACAGCCCTCGGTGAATTTAGAGCTATTTCGCCAAACTGTCTGACATCTTCTATCCCAAAGAGTTGTAATTGTTCTGCTATGAATGAACCGGTGCCTGCTGAGCAGACAGTGTTCATACATGAATCTATTACGCGGCCTTTCTCCAGACGTATGAATTTAGCATCCTGACCACCTATATCAACAACAGTATCAACTTCAGAATCATAATATAAAGCACCGTGTGCATGAGCCGCGATTTCATTTAAAATAAAGATTTGTTCGTGTTTTTCTTCAGCTAAAGAAGCCCTTAAAAGAGAAGCTACAATCTCCCTCCCTGAACCTGTGCAACCAACTGCTTTTATTCGTTTAACATATTGAAATGGGATTTGCTGAATTAGATATTTAGCTGCATGGACTGGCTGCCCTCTGGTTTCACCATAAACTTCGAATATGGGTTTTTCACCTATGATTATCAACTTTGAACCAGTTGAACCGATATCTAATCCCATTATGAGATCTAACCCGTCTTCTTTTTGTTTTTGAGACTTAATCTTGGTTACAAGGTTTAAATATTTTTTAAGTCCAGGCAAATAAATTAAACGTTGCTCTTCAGCCTGTGTTTGCTTGATGTTTTCTTTTGATTCAATTAAAGCTGCTCCAAGAGCCTCAAAATACATTGCATGAGGCGCAACCTCAACTGTTGTTTCAGGAAGACTTTTTTTAATAGTCTGCACAATACGTTTTGAAGCAGATAGCCCTCCTATGAGTAAAACCTTCGAGGTTGTATGAGACTTTAAGGCTAAAGAAACAACATTTCTTGCTGAAGAATCCAGAAGTCCTGCTATTACCTCCTCGAGTTTATTGCCCTGATTCAAGAGATGGGTGAAATCGGTCTTCATCGTAACCCCGCAACGTGAGGTTATTTCTAATCCATTTACGTTTTCCGTGACCTTATCAACCTCAAGAATGCTAAGGCCAACCCTTTTTAAAATTTGATCCAGAAAACTGCCAACTCCGGCAGCACAGCGAGGATTTTGTTTAAATTCGCCCGGTCTACCCTCTTTTATTTTGAGTACAGAAAAACCGCCACCTCCCAGCCTGATAAGTGTTATCTCTTCTTTTGGAAATAGAAAGCGGGCTGCACTTTCCTGAGCAACCTTTTCAACGACTGAAGGGTAACCAAGCAGCTTGCGAAATCTGCCTGTGACGACAACCTGCTCATCTTCGCTTATCTGCCATTCCTGCTTCAGTTTTTGCCAGACCTTTTTTATTTCCTGCTGGTGTTTTTTCCAGAAAGTTTTTTCGATCTGCCTTTTTTCATTCAGCATTACTGCTTTAAGGCTTATCTTGCCTATATCAACACCGATTGATCTTTGAGAAGACATCGAAAACCTTTTTGCTTGAAATTTCCTTTAAATTGCTACATAGTTTCTTTCTGTCATTCCTGTGGAAGCAGCAATGACAGAATATCGCCAGTTTATAATTTTCTGATACCCTGTAGTCTTGAAGCATGGCAGTTTGTTTATGCTCCAGTTTTTTTGATTATAGCACAGAGTTAATTGAATGGTATTAAAATAACCGCGGGATTAGTCTGTAAGGTACTTTTTTTCTATAAGACTGATATGATTTGCCATACCGACTTGCAAGTTCTTTTTCTTCAAGGGGAATAATCAGCGTTGTAACAGTTAAAAAATCCAGTATTGTGATGATGCCAACAGCCATCACACCGGTTATAAAAAAAGCACCTGAGAACATACATGTATGTGCCAGGTAAGTAGGATGCCTGACGATTGAAAATGGGCCTTTTGTTACAAAGTGTTTTTTTGTTTTCGTTATTATCTCAGGAACCCCTATAATTCCCCAGAGGCCGAGCAGGCGGGCAGTCCAAATATGAAGGAGAGTCCCGGTAATCAATATTAGAATTCCGATGAAATTTATAATCTCAGGCATATCTATTCTGAACTCAAACAGGCAACTCTTATTTTTATAGATTAAATATGAAAGAGGCAGCCATGTAAATAACGGCATCGCATAGGTTAGTAAGCCTATTTTTCTTAAAAAGGAAGTGGCATAATGCACAGGTATCCAGAACAGAGGAATTATAAGCCAGAAGATAATAATTGTAAGAGCAAGAAGATCGTTCAATTGTTGTCTCTTGTCAAATATTTTATCCTGTCTATAGTTTAAAAATTTATGAAAAAATTAGATAGAGGCTTTTAATTACCCATAATCCCTATGTTTTGATACAATACAACCATTATGCTTTCTTTAAGGAGGTTTGAAATGGGCAAAAAATCATTTTACATTTTTTTAATTATCGGTTTTCTGGTTGTATCTGGAAAAATCTCAAATGTAATGGCTGAAAGCAATAAATCAGACATTCTCTCGACCGGCCTTGAAGACCAGACCGGTATAGCGGTGACCATTTACAATGTTAACCTTGGGCTTGTGAAAGACCAGAGGGAGATTAAATTGCCAAAAGGAAAAAAAGAGTTGAGATTTATGGATGTTGCCTCCCAGATTATTCCAACGAGTGTGCATATAAAATCTCTCACTGATCTCCAGAGTCTTAAGATTTTGGAGCAGAATTATGAATACGACCTGCTCAACCCCCAAAAACTTCTTGATAAATATGTAGGTAAAGAAGTAAAACTTTTCTACAAAAATCCTTATACAGAGCGTGAAGAGATTGTAACTGCTACACTCCTTTCAAATAATGGCGGTCCTATTTACAGGATAGAAGATGAAATTACCTTCGGTCATCCAGGTCGTGTAATTTTTCCTGAGGTCCCTGAAAGTCTTATATCAAAGCCAACGCTGGTATGGCTTCTTGAAAATACTTCCTCAGCCACACAGAAAATTGAAGCATCTTATTTGACTAATGGTATCAACTGGAGGTCTGATTATGTTCTCACATTAAATGAGAAAGATGACAGGGCGGATATGTCAGGTTGGGTTACCATTGACAATAAAAGTGGAACTACTTATAGAAATGCACAACTAAAACTTGTTGCAGGAGATGTTCACAGGGTGCGTGATGAGTTTGAATACAGACAAAAGATGATGCAGGTGGCTGAAACAGCAGTAAAGGCAGCACCACAGTTTAAGGAAGAAGAATTTTTCGAATATCATATTTATACGCTTCAGAGACCTTCTACGATCAAGGAAAATCAGACAAAACAGATCAGTCTTCTGACAGCAGTAGATATACCTGTAAAAAAAGAACTTGTTTTTTATGGCGCCCAATATTATTACCGAAGTCAGTATGGTGAAATCATGTCTAATCAGAAAGTTTCAGTATTTGTAGAGATAGAAAATAAAAAAGAGAATAACCTTGGTATGCCTTTGCCGAAAGGCACTGTCCGAGTAAATAAGAAAGACAGTGAAGGGAGTCTCCAGTTTGTTGGTGAGGATTTGATAGACCATACACCTAAGGATGAAAAAATCAGGGTAAAGCTTGGTGATGCTTTCGATGTAATTGGGAACCGGAAGCAGACAGACTGGAAGAAGATAGCATATGACACATACGAAGCTGCTTTAGAGATATCATTGAGGAATCATAAAAAAGAGGATGTTGTGGTTAAAGTTATAGAACCGATACCAGGAGAGTGGAAAATGCTAAGCTCATCACATGAGTATATAAAGACCGAAGCATCCACAGTAGAATTCAGTGTCCCTGTGCCAAAAGACAAAGAGGTAAAATTAACATACAGGGTGATGATGAGGTTTTAGGTAGCTGTATTCAACAGAGGGAATCCCATCTTCTCACGTTGCTTATAAAATGCATTTGCGCAATGACGTGCGAGGTTTCTAACACGACCGATATAAGTTGTCCTTTCTGTAACAGAGATTGCACCTCTTGCATCGAGTAGATTGAATGTATGAGAACATTTCAAGCAGTATTCGTATGATGGAAGCACCAGCCCAAGCTTGTTTAGCCTGATCGCTTCTTTTTCATAAAACTCAAATTGCTTCATAAGTAGTTCCGTATCAGCAAAATCAAAATTATACTTTGAAAATTCGACTTCATTCATGTGGTGTATTTCGCCATATTTTATCCCCTTACACCAGTCAAGACTAAACACATTGTCAACTTCCTGAAGATACATGGCGATTCTCTCAAGCCCATAAGTAAGTTCTAAAGAGATAGGTTTGAGATCAATACCTCCGACCTGTTGAAAATATGTGAACTGGGTTATTTCCATTCCATCAAGCCATACTTCCCAGCCAAGACCCCATGCCCCGAGTGTTGGCGATTCCCAGTCATCCTCTACAAACCTGATATCATGTTTCAGGGGGTCTATGCCCAGATACGAAAGACTTTCCAAATAAACTTCCTGGCTGTCAGAAGGAGACGGCTTCAAAATTACCTGATACTGATAGTAATGTTGAAGTCTGTTCGGATTTTCTCCGTATCTTCCATCAGTTGGTCTTCTGGAAGGTTCTACGTATGCTACTTTCCACGGCTCCGGCCCCAAAACTCTGAAGAAAGTTGCAGGATGAAAGGTTCCTGCTCCAACCTCTATATCATAAGGCTGTAAAAGAATACATCCCTTTACTGCCCAGAACTGCTGGAGCTTTAGAATCAAATCCTGAAAATACATTTAGTTTCCTTTTTGAAAAGATATTCTAATTTATCAGATTCTTAGAATTTAAGTGAATAGGAAAATCTTTAAGATAAATACACAGTTTAAAAAAATTATCTATATCAAATCAAGGGGGATATCTTTTCTTGACTTTTATAGGTTCAATTCATTAAATTTAATGCAAAAGGTAACCGTTCACCGAGACATAGTTGGCAAAAATAAATTCAGGCATACGTGACCTTGATAATCTCATAGACTCACTCTATGTGGGAGATAATGTTGTCTGGGAAGTTGAGGCAGGAACTTCTCCAGAAATTTTTGTATTAAATTTTATCAAACAGTCCTTTGCTGAGCAGCGTAATGTGATATATGTAAGTTTCAATAAATCGCCATACAGTATTTTCCAGCAGATAGGAGGTGTCCCGATTCAGGATAACTTTGTGTTGCTTGACTGTTTTACATCAGGAAAGGGGAAGAATGACAGGACATTTACCAAATTTTATGAAAACTCAACGAATGTAAATGTCATAAGGGTTGAAGACCCTAAAAATATAGAGCAGTTTACTTCTCTGCTGAATTCTTTTGAGGATAAATTCCAGTCAGGCGGAAGGTATGTTTTTGATAGCCTTACAGGCATGCAGGATCTCTGGGGAGACGAAAATAGGACTTATAAATTTTTTACCTATCTTTGCCCCCGTCTATATGATCTTGGAACAGTTGCATACTGGATACTTGAGAAAGATGCTCACAGTCAGAAATTTAAGGCAAATTTGAGACATATAACCCAGGTAGTTCTGGAGTTATACAAGAGAAAGGATAAATTATGGGTCAAGGCTTTGAAACTCGAAGGACGGCCAAACAGAGAAGCATTCAAGCCCCATTCTTATGAGATAGAAGAAAAGACAATATCTATTACATCTGCCCGAAAAGAACAACTGTTTGATATTGGTACAAAGATAAAAGAATTGAGGACTTGTGCTGGCATGAGCCAGAAAGAACTTGCTGAAAGAGTTAATCTTACACCAAGCTTTATTTGTCAACTGGAGAGTAACCAGATAACACCCTCACTTCATTCTTTTATTCAGATTTGTAATGCACTTGGGGTCAGACTGTCTGATACATTAAAGAAAAAATCTGAAGATGTTCCATGGCTCATCAAAAAAGAAAATATTTTTAAAAATCCTATTTATAAAAATGGAAATTTCAGACAGTTCAATATTATTAAAAACGAATCTATTTCAGGAACTCTTATTATTATAGAACCTTACGCAAAGATAAAAAATGAAGTTATTCCTTCTAAAGGCGGTAAATTAATCTATATTCTGAAAGGCGATATTTCTATCAATATAAACGGTCATATAGAGACACTCAAATCAGGCGATTCTGTTTGTCTTAAAGATGAAATGCCTTCCATATTAAAAAATGAAGGAGGTGATAATGCAGAAATACTATTAGTGAGTTTTTAGAAGTTGATTAAGAGCTTAAGTTTTCGTTGTTAACGAAGTAGAAGATTTTTTTTTGGCATTTTAATTAAGTAATACTGAAAATTGAATTTTGAATATTAAATAATACTAAATTAAAAGGAGGAATATCACAATGAATTACGGTAGACCTAATGCAAGTGCTGCAACAGGAACAAAAAACAGGGTGTCAGACCCGGCACCATATTCAGGAATATGTTCTGTTTGTTTGGATGGCTGTCCTGGAATCTGTGAAATCGGAAAGTCTTCTTACAGAGGAAGAGAAATTTTGTATCCACAACCTTTTGGTAAGGTAACGGCAGGAGCTGTTAAAGAGTATCCGGTAGATTATTCACATCTTAATATTCAAGGAACATGTGTAGGCGCTATTGGAACAGAAGCGGATTCTGATAAAGCGCTATTCATAAAAGTCTCAACAGAAGTTACCATTGGCAATAAACATAAGGTGAATCTAAGAATCCCCATTTTCACTGGCGCTCTCGGCTCAACAAACATAGCAAGAGATAACTGGGAAGGCCTGGCTATAGGAGCTGCAATTTCAGGAATCATGGTTGTAATTGGTGAGAATGTTGTAGGTATGGATCATGAAGCAGAGATAAAGAATGGCAAAGTAGTAAATTCTCCTGAACTTGCAAGAAGGGTTAAGACTTTTAATGAATGGAAAGACAAATATGGAGCAATTATTCTTCAGCAGAATGTAGAAGACGCAAGGCTTGGTTCTCCTGAATATGCTATTGAGAAACTTGGAGTTGAATGCCTTGAATTAAAATGGGGACAGGGAGCAAAGAATATTGGCGGAGAAGTTAAGTTAAAGACACTTGACAGAGCCCTTGAATTAAAAAGAAGGGGCTATGTTGTATTGCCTGATCCAGAGGATCATGTTGTTCAGAAAGCGTTTAAAGAAGGTGCTTTTAAAGAGTTTGAGAGACATTCAAGGCTTGGAATGGTTGAATATGAAGGGTTTATGAGGAGTGTTGAGTATCTTCGAAAAATTGGAGCAAAATTTGTCTCTCTCAAGACAGGGGCTTACAGGATTGCAGACCTTGCGAGAGCAATGAAGTTTGCATCAGATGCAGAGATAGATTTACTTACCATTGATGGTGCTGGCGGTGGAACAGGGATGAGTCCATGGAGAATGATGAATGAGTGGGGTATCCCGACGATTTATCTTGAATCAATTGCATATAAATTTGCATCTGAATTAAGAGCAAGGGGGAAATATGTGCCAGATATAGCTATGGCAGGAGGCTTCTCTCTTGAAGATCATATTTTCAAAGCGATTGCAATGGGGGCTCCTTTTGTTAAAGCAGTTTGTATGGGACGTGCTACAATGATTCCTGCAATGGTAGGAAAGAATATCCAGAGATGGATGAGTGAAGATAAGCTTCCTGCTGAAATAAAGAAATATGGAGATACCGAAGAAAAGATTTTTGTAACTGCTGAGACACTCAAGGCCAAGTATGGAAAAAACTTCAAGAAGATTCCATTTGGTGCTATAGGGATGTATACATTCTGTGACAGGTTACAGCTCGGACTTCAGCAGCTTATGGCTGGAGCAAGAAAGTTTGCTATTCAATATATTGACCGTTCTGATCTCGTGTCTTTAACAAAACAAGCAAGTGAGATTACAGGGATTCCATATATCATGGAGTCTGATATGGAAGAAGCAAACAGGATATTATTTGGCTCTGAGAAAACTTTAGAGGTTTTTGCAAAATAGGCAGTAAAAAAGCGGGGATATTTTTATATCCCCGCTTTTCAAAATGTCGAAAAGGAGATTAAATTCGTATGAACAGAACAATGTTAGCCATCTTGCAAGTACTTGATAAAAGGTCAAATGAAATAATCGGAGCAAGAGAGATATCAAAAAATCTAAAGATTCATGGAGTTGAACTAAAAGAGAGAACTGTGAGGTATCATCTTAAAATACTTGATGAAAGAGGTTACACAAAGGTATTTGGAAAAGAAGGAAGGATGATTACCCAGAAAGGACGTGAAGAACTTTTGCATGCCCATGTATCAGAAAAAGTTGGCTTTGTAATAAGTAAAATCGAGACTCTGTCATATCTTACAAATTTCGATCTCGATACGCAAGAAGGTAATATTATTCTTAACATATCATATTTCTCAGAAGAAAAACTGAAGGAAGCAATTAAGATAATGAAGCCAGTTTTCCAATCGCCTTATGTAATGTCTGATAGGGTTATTTTAAAAAGAGCAGGTGAGAAGATTGGGGACATTATTGTTCCCGAGGGTCAGGTGAGTTTTGGAACCATATGTAGTGTCACAATAAATGGTATTTTCCTAAAAGCAGGAATTCCAGTTACATCAAAATTCGGTGGTGTGCTCCAGATCAATTCTGAACCGAGCAGGTTCACTACACTTATTAGTTATGAAGGTTCTTCCCTTGACCCTCTGGAGATATTCATCAAAAGCAGGATGACGTATGTTTCTGGGGCTGTCAAGAATCTTTCAGGTAAGGTGCTTGCAAGTTTCAGAGAGATTCCAGTTGTAAGCTTAGAAAAGGCATTTCAATTAAGGGAATATATGAAAGAAAAAGGAATTGGCGGAATCCTGATGATAGGGAATCCAAACCAGCCATTGCTTGAAATGCCTGTTGGTTTAGACAAAGCAGGAATGATAATTGTTGGCGGACTTAATCCAATTGCTGCACTTGAAGAAGCAGGAATACAGACTATTAGTAAAGCAATGTCAACACTATATAAATTTTCTGAACTCGTAAAATTTAAGGATCTATTAAGATAGTATTGTTAAATTTTATTACATATCTCTATAACCCGCCTACCACCAAAAATACTAAATATTTTTTCTCTTAATTTCTCTAATAAAATAATTTCGGCTCTTGACATTTTATTAATAATATCTTAATCTTAAAGCAAAAGGTAACCTTATGCCGTTATGAAATATTTTATTAGTATAAAGCTCTACGCCTTTTATCAACTAATTTCAAATAATGTGTCACATGCCTTTCTAAAAAATAAATTCATTTTAAAAAATGTAAGGAGGGATTAAAAGGAAATATTTTTTTAGCTGTTCAAATTAACAATACTTAAAACGTAGCTATAAAAATTAATATTTATTAAAAATACTTAACAAAAAGGAGGGAATTAATAATGAGTCTTAGTAAACCTAATGCAAGTGCTGCAACAGTAACAACAACAAGGGTCTCGCCATCACCGTTTTCCGGCTTATGCGTCAACTGTGTTGATGGATGTCCCGGATATTGTGAAGTGGGCAGGTCGGC